>USQH01000041.1 GCA_900556765.1 uncultured Oscillospiraceae bacterium | reverse complement strand
CGCTGCGCACGAAAAATATTAATTTTAATTTAATTGATGTAAAAACCGCTTAAAGCGCAGAAAACAAGCGGCTGTCACGGGATGTTACCTCCGCGATTTACAACTACATTTTAACACAGAGCAGAAAAAATGCAAGTGTTAATTTTTACGACACTCTATCAGCCGTAAAAGCAGCGCAAAAGCCGTCTGCAAAACACTGCTCCGGCGCATGATCGCGCCGCCGGATAGTAATCGTATGCCAATGTTATTTCTCCGTCCGGTTATCTGCGTTTCCCTTGCCCTTCTCATCGGCATGCGCGTCCGCGCGGTTATCGGACGGTTTTTCGTCATGCTTCTGGCGGAGGGGCCTGACATCGGCGCACGAATAGGTCTCTATTGTATCGTTTGTATCGTTGCCGTCAAGCCGAACCTTTACCTTTTGCTGCAAAATGCTGGTTCCGATGACCGTACCGCAGCCGTCGGGTGTTTTTACCGCCGAGCCCACTCTCGGAGTGGTCTTGTTAAGCTGCTCGTAGACGTTCTGCTCGTAATTCAGGCAGCACATGAGTCTGCCGCAGGTGCCGGAAATTTTTACGGGATTAAGCGACAGCCCCTGTTCCTTTGCCATTTTGATTGAAACAGGCAAGAAGTCGTTCAAAAAGCGGCTGCAGCAAAAAGGTCTGCCGCATATGCCGAGTCCGCCGAGCATCTTTGCCTCGTCGCGCACGCCGATCTGTCGCAGCTCGATACGCATATGAAACACCGACGCGAGATCCTTTACCAGTTCGCGGAAATCGACGCGTCCGTCGGCGGTAAAGTAAAACAGTATCTTGCTGCCGTCAAATGCGTACTCCACCTCGACCAGCTTCATATCCAACTCGTGGGCGGCGATCTTTTCCTCGCATACCTTAAACGCGCGTTTTTCCTTTTGTTTATTCTCCTCGCGTCGTTTGAGATCGGCTTCGGACGCAGGGCGTACTACCTCGCGCAGAGGATGCACAACCTCGTCATCAGAAACGGTGAAATTGGCAGCAGACACCTCTCCCAGTTCAATTCCGCGGGCGGTATCGACCACTACCATGTCGCCGTTAGAGTACTTATTATCCTTAGGGTCAAAATAGTAAGATTTCCCCTTGTCATTAAATCTTACCGATATAACTTCGGCCATATTTGCCTCCAAATCGTTTTAGTAAAAGAGTTCAAACATTTATTCTTTATAAATGCAGAATAAATGCAGACGCTTTTCCTATTATAAATCAATACTGCCGCGAATACAAGCACACAAATTGGCAACCATAAGCGTCCCGTTACAATTGCGCTCGCAGTCGGAATACGCATCGGCGCAAATCTGCGCCAACTTGAGCAGTTGTGCGCGCGTAAACCTGCGCGATAAGCTTATGCGTATATCGTCCTCTCCGAAGCTGCGTTTACTGCCCATTTTAACCGTCAGCGCCTCCGACAGCATTTCATTCATACGCGACAACACGCTCTTTGCAAACTGTCTATCGCGTTCAATAACGCCGAGCGCTTTAAGCAAAGTCAGCTCCGAACGGTCACCGATGACCTCCAGTATTTTCTGTGCCGCTGAATCGGCCTCACCGCCGCCCGACAGCAGCGCGAGCGCCCGTCCGATATTGCCATTCTCGGCAAGCACAGCCGCACGAATCGCGTCGTGTTCGTATTCCGCATGATCGGCGGCGATGCAGTCGATCGCCTCGTCGGTCTCCGGCACTGTCAGTGACAGCACCGACGCGCGCGAAGTAACGGTTGGCAGCAGCTGCGCCGAATACTCGCAGGTAAGAATGAACGAAACTCGCTTCGGCGGCTCCTCAAGCACCTTGAGCAGAGCGTTTTGCGCCTGTTCGTTAATCAGGTTTGCGTCGGGAATAATGAAAACGCGGCGATCCGACTGATTCGGAAGTATGTACGCCTCCTCGCGGACGGATCGTATACGGTCAACGGTTATAGATGACTTGTCCGGCAAAACGGTGACAATATCCGGATTGCTGCCGATACGGCAGCTCGGACATTCGCCGCACGGCTTATTTTCACCGGTGCAGACAAGCGCACGCGCAAGCATACCCGCGAGCGTGCGGCGACCCGTGCCTGCGGCGCCCTCGATTATGAGGGCGTGCGGTATCCTGCCGGAACGAAGCATGGAATCGAGCCGCTCGGTCACTGCTCCGTTGCCGGCAAATTTTTCAAAAGCGCTCACAGTTTTTCAAACCTTTCAACATCGGTGACGAAAACGGTAGCTCCTCCAACCGTCGTCTCGACCGACGTCGGAGCCATCATGTTAGGATACGCCGACGCGCTGTGTATGGGCTGCATCTCAGTTCGTCTGCCGGCTCGCTTTTTGATAACAGCCAGCACCTCGTCAAGCCTGTCATCATCTATACCTATGAGCAATGTGGTATTTCCCTGCTTCAAAAAGCCGCCTGTTGTGGCGAGCTTAGTCACGCCGAAGCCTGCTTTGGTAAGCGATGACGAAAGCTGCGACGAATCGGCGGTGTTGACAATAGCAATAACGAGTTTCATTGAAAATGCCCCCTTGTAGTATGATTTATAACCGATTTAATTATATCATCCGATAACAGCATATGTCAATTGATGTGAATTATATAATTACCACTTGTAAAATTTGCGTGGATGTATTATAATATCAGGGTAGCATTGCCGTTCGTACATTCGGGCGTGCGGGTGTGTTGGTCCTGTGCGACAGGGGGCTGTGAACCATGTCAGGCGGGGAACCGAGCAGCATTAAGCGGTTTTCCCTGTGCGCCGCAGTAAATCTGCACACCCGCATACCCAAGTGCATGATCGGCTTTCTTGTTTTTCAAAATCTTATTTTAAAATTTCATACAAAGCAGGGTGATGTTAAAAATGTACCAGGCGCTTTATCGAAAATACCGTCCGCAGAGCTTCAGCGAGGTGGTCGGTCAGCAAAACGTCGTAAAAACGCTTAAAAATCAGATAAACGAAAACCACATTTCACACGCCTACCTGTTCACCGGCTCACGCGGAACGGGTAAAACATCCTGCGCCAAAATACTGGCGAAAGCCGTCAACTGCCTGTCGCCGAAAAACGGCGACCCCTGCAACGAATGCGAAATATGCCGCGGAATCAACGATGAAAGCATTTTCGACGTTACCGAGATCGACGCCGCCTCCAACAACGGCGTTGACAACATCCGTGAGCTACGCGACAACACTGCATTTTCACCGGCGGCGGCAAAATACCGCATCTACATCATTGACGAGGTGCATATGCTCTCCGGCTCGGCGTTTAACGCGCTGCTGAAAACGCTTGAGGAGCCGCCGGCTCATGTCATATTCATTCTCGCAACCACCGAGGTACACAAGCTGCCCGCAACCATTCTGTCGCGCTGTCAGCGTTTCGATTTCAACCGCATATCGCCCGACGACATTGCCGCGCGGCTGTCCGAAGTCGCGCAAAAAGAGGGAATTTCGCTGACCGGCGACGCCGCGCTGATGATAGCAAAGCTGTCCGACGGCGCCATGCGTGACGCATTGTCACTGCTGGATGTTTGCGCCGCAAGCGGTGATGAAGTCACCGAGCAGGCCGTGCTCGACGCCGCCGGACTGAGCGGCCGAGAGTATCTGGAGCGCCTTGCCGCGGCAATCACCGAGCGCGACAGCGAACAGGCACTGACCGTTATCGGTGAACTGTACGAGCGATCAAAGGATCTGACGCGGCTTTGCAGCGAGCTTATCGACTACTTCCGCAATCTGATGCTGGCGCGCGCGCTGAAAAAGCCGGAACAGCTTCTCGTCTGCCCCGCGGCGGAAATCGAAAAGCTGAAAGAACAGAGTAAAAAAATGCCGCTCGACACTGTTTTGCACGCGATTGAAACGCTTGAGTCGGCGTATATAGACATGAATCGCGGCTCCAACCGACGCACGATATTTGAAACGGCAATGATGCGTCTTTGCGACCCGTCGGTCGATATTTCAAGCGCCGCCTTACTGCGCCGCATTTCGGCGCTGGAATCAGGCGCGGCGGTGATGAACGCCGAACGCGCGGCAATGCCGAAAAGCAACCCATCTCCGACAAAAAACGACGCCGATGCTTTGGCGGTTCAACCTACGGCTGAACCGACCGACGACGCAGAGGACGAGCAGGTTAAAATATATCAAAAGCGCGTGACAGCCGACGACATTCAGGTGCCGTCAAAGGCTGACAGCAACTTGGCTGCGACGGTGGCGTTTACGCCCGTCGGCAGCCGGACTCAGGAAAGCGACGACGTTCCCTACCGCAACTGGAACGACATTCTCGGAGAGCTGGGCAAGACCGACATGATGATGAAAGCCGCACTTGACGGGTCAAGTGCGTACATTGTCGGCGACTGTATGCTCATCGATTTCAAAAACGAGAGCTTCCGCAACATGATAAACACCAGTCCGCGGCACAAAGCCGCTCTCAAAAGTGCGATAGTCGCCGTGACCGGCCGCAGTTACAAAATCGGTCCTTATTCACGCCGAAACATGCTTGCACAGCAGCAACAGCAGGACGATGATCCCGATCCGCTCGACATCATTATGGACAGAGCAAAAAAAGCGGGTATTGCAGACGAGTAAAGACAGGTAAAATACCGAAAGGATGATATAAATGAAAGCAAGATTACCACAAGGTTACGGCGGCGGTCCGGGCAACCTCAATCAGCTCATGAAGCAGGCGCAGAAAGCGCAGGAGGACATGTCAGCCAAACAGACCGAGCTTGAGCAAAGCGAATACACCGCTACCGCAGGCGGCGGAATGGTTACTGCCACCGTCACCGGCAAGCATCAGATCGTAAAGCTCGCCATAAATCCCGAAATAGTCGACGCCGACGATGTCGAAATGCTGGAGGATATGGTCAGCGCGGCCGTTAATGAAGCCATGCGCGCCGCCGACAACGCCAGCGAGGAGGAAATGAGCAAAATTTCGTCTTCGCTCAATCTGCCCAACATTCCGGGAATGGGCGGACTTTTCTGATATGGGATACAAGATTCCGTCGCTCGCCAAGCTGACCGAGCAGTTTGAAAAAATGCCCGGCATCGGCAAAAAATCGGCTCAGCGGCTGGCGTTTCACGTTCTATCACTTTCCGATGAAGAAGCGCAGCAGTTTGCCGACTCGATAATCGACGCAAAAAAACATATTCACTGCTGCTGTGTGTGCCAGAATCTGACCGATAAGGAGCGGTGCGACATTTGCTCAGACCCCGCGCGCGATCGCAGTACCATATGTGTGGTTGAGGATCCGCGCGACGTAATCGCATTTGAGCGCACACGCGAATTTTCGGGTACATACCACGTTCTGCACGGCGTTATTTCGCCGCTTGACGGCATCGGCCCAGATCAGATCAAGGTGCGCGAGTTGCTTAAGCGTGTCGCCGACGACGAGGTAAAAGAAATCATCATGGCAACCAATCCGACCGTTGACGGAGAGGCAACCGCAGCATATATTTCTCGGCTGCTAAAGCCCATGGGAGTCAAGGTAACACGGCTTGCCTACGGCATTCCGGTCGGCGGCAGTCTCGAATACGCGGACGAGATAACTCTGACGCGTGCATTAGAGGGCAGAAGCGAATTTTAGAGTAAAAAACACACGAGGCATCGACCTATTTGAAGTCGATGCCTCGCTTTTTTATACAGGGTTATAACTGAGCCATTTTAACACGGATTACAGATTGCTTTCGTGCAGTACAACGCCGTCAGCGGTCAGCTTTGCCTGCAATGCAGCTACGTCAAGTGAAGAAAAGTCGTCGGTCATGGCAGCCGCCGTTCCCGCCGCCTGCCCTGTAACGGCGCAGGTCGGTATCCCGCGCGTGCCCTCTGCCATCTCGCCGGTTACCGAAATACAGCGACCTGCCGTTATCAGGTTTTTCACCTTTTTGCTGTAAAGAGTCTCGAACGGCAGTTCATATACCGGGCCGCGTTTGCGCCAATCTCCGATCATACCGATGCTGCTGTCAAAGTGCTTATGCATTTCTTCGATACCCTGAGCGTACTCGCCCACAATATGACGTGTCGTGCGAAGCTGCGGAATTGTCGGCAGACAAACCGGAGTAAAGCTCGGATCGGTTGCACGATTTTGCACGACATCACGCAGCATATCGGCTCGCGCAAGCATCATCATTTTAGATGTCTCGGCAGCGTCAACGCCCGAAAAACGAAGATTGGAAATATGCTCCTCGCGATCGGGATTTGAGGTATCGTCGACCGCGCCGCGCATACGCAGATTGACCGCGCCGCCCTTGGTATAGTAATACCAGTCGGCAAGTCGGTTTTTGCCCTCGAACAGTTCCGTTCCCGCACCGGAGTAAGAACATATATCCGCATCGCCGGTTGTATCAACCACCGACTTAACGGCAACGGCACTGCGACCGCTTTTATTTTCGATAATAACATGGGTTATTTTGCCGTCGTTTACTTCGGCGGCAACGGCATAAGTGCCGTAGAGTATTTTTACACCGAGCGACGAAAGAAGCTGTTCAGCCTCGGCGGCGAACAAATGAGGATTGTACTGCGCCTCAAAACGGTATTTTTCGCGGCCGGCAGTATCAATTCCGTCACCGAGCCATGCCGACATTGCCGAATGATCGAAATCGCGCTCAACGCCGTTTTTAACTGCGAGGCGCATCAGTTCATCGGCGATACCGAAAGCAACCTGACGACCCATACCGTCACAAAGCGGCAGATAGATAGCGATCAGTCCGAGCGTCGCAAGTCCGCCGAGCATATATTCACGCTCAAGCAAAATTACCTTTGCACCGCCGCGCGACGCCGCTACAGCCGCCGCTATACCGGCGATACCGCCGCCGGCGACAAGCACATCGCACCGATCGGACACAGGAAGTGTGCGTTCCTTTTCAATCAAATACTCCATCAGAAAAACACCTCTGTCAGAATAAACATCATCACTTATGATTTTATCACAGTAAATATTTGATTACAATAAAAACATGATAATTTGTATCAAATATGTCAAATAGGATTTTAATTAATATAAACGCAGATAAGCAAAGAGCGACCGCAAATTGCTTTTCTATCTTTTTACTCTTTTGTGTGCCGCAGACACACAAGAAAACCCTCCTGCCGGGCATGATGTGCCGAACAGGAGGAATTTTTTTCACGGAGCTGCCGTGATCGTATTATTTGTAACCGATACTCCCCAGGCTTCCCGCACGGCGGATACCGGTTCTGCTGATGCGAAACAACCTGTATTTTCGCTGCTTTGCCTATGAGTTGATCGCCGAACGGTTTAATATGGTTATGGATTCAGTGCAGTGGATCCTGTTTCACGGACCGAAAAGGCATCTTGCCGTTTTTCTTGTGGCCGAGTACGACAGGTACGGAAAGACGCATATACACCTTACTCACGACTATATTGCACGGCATATGGGAACAAGCCGAGAGAGTAACCAAGGCTCTGAAAAAGCCAAATGACAAAACGACTGATTCACAAATCAAGAGGATGTATTGAACTGACAGGCATTGACTACTGCACGCCCTTGCCTTGGCGTCTGACTTTTCAAGCAGCCTACCTTGACTTTCGGTCTTAAAAAAAGCCCGACGCTCTCTTTATAATAATGCCGGCGTTTTATCCGCTTTTTGAGACTGTCCACACGGTGCCCCGGCACAGTGTGGACAGCTTTTTCATTTTCATCACGGATGCAGCTCCGCATTATTTTATCGTCTCGCTGTTGTTGATGACCGATGCGGAATAAAGAAACAGCACATCGTCCAATTTTGTGAAGCCGATCAGCCTTCCGAGCGCAGAAGGCGAGATATAGCGGATATCGACAAGCGTAATTTCGGAATAGCCCGCTGTAAGAAGCGGTGCTATACTGCTGCCGAACGAATCCCGAAAAATAATAAGCCGGCGTTCCTTCGCAGCATTCGGGTTTGTGAGTGTGATGATCGAACGCGCGCCGCCCAGGAACATTTCATAAGGATCTCTGCCTGCGGCAGCACTGAGATCATAAACAGGAATGTCAGACGATGTTTCGACGTTATACACTTTAAGACCCCGTATCACCGCATTATCGAGATAGAAAAAGCGCTCCGGCGCGTGCGGGAGGGCTGCCTGACCGTAATAGACGCCGTAAAAAGAAACGCCCGCGTCATGCTTTTCACACTGTCCTATCCGCTCCGCGCCCATTTTATCCGCAATCTCGTCGGCAACCTTCAGTATTCTTTCCTGCCGCCAGTGCGAATCGGTGTAATAGAAATCATCAGCCGACAGAAGCCCTGAAATATCAATATACTTTGCCTCCGGAAATCCGTTTCTGAGGCGTTCGGCAAGAGCCTTGTAATCCTTGTCCGGATAGCCGTTTGGCGATGCGATAAAAACATTTTTATCGGGTATCACCGACAGATATGTCTTTGCTCCGCTATTCCGAAGATAAGCGTCATACACAGACCGAAAGCGCTGGGCGGCACGATCGACTGAATCGAAGTCCGTCGGAAAATCCAGCTTTGAGAGGTGCTCTCCGACAGAATAAAGTCCGTTGTTATCCTTTTGCATAAACACCTCTGCATTTGCGGCGGCTTTGAGTGTTCGAAAGCCGCCCCGCAGTGGGAACTGATCGAGCATATATTTTTCAAAGCCGTTCATAAAGCTGCCGTTTGCAACGGACGAAAGAGACAGCGCGGGGCATTTCGCCAAATGCCGTCTTTCTGTTATAGATTCTTCGGCATCGGGCAAAATCCAAAACCAAGCAGCAAAAACCGCAATGAAGCCGAGTGACAAAACCAATGTAAGTATTTGTTGGGTTTTCTTCATAATGCTCCTCCGGGGAAAAGTTTAAAGCCGCAAGTCAGAACCGGAAATAAACGAACGGATTGAACGAGCCGTCGATCAGATACGCCGTGCATACGGCAATCGAAGCGACCGTCGCTATCGGTGTCAAAACGGCAAGGACCCGGCTGCCGCCCGCCGTCCCTCCGATTTTCTCATAAATCCTTTTAGGCAAAGGGGTTGCGCCGAGCGCAGCTATAATAAGCAGTACGAGATTACTTTTCAGATAATAAAGCGATGCCGTGTTCACGGCGGGGATTCCGGCAAGCCCGAGCAGAGACTTAAAGCTCATAAACGCGTCGGCAATACTTGCCGAATCGAACAGCACGAAGCCGAGCACGACAAACAGCAGCGTGTAGATGTGCATAGGCACGGTATGCCGTCTTTTTGGGTGCAGAATGTATTTTTCAAACAGCAAAAGCACGGCATAAAGAAGCCCCCACAGAACAAAATTCCATGATGCTCCGTGCCAAAAACCGGTGGCTGCCCACACAACAAGAATGTTAAAAACATGCCGTATAGGCTTTACGCGGTTTCCGCCGAGGGGGATATAAAGGTAGTCGCGAAACCAGCCACCGAGAGAGATATGCCAGCGGCGCCAGAACTCCGTGATGCTTGCGGAGATATACGGATAGTTGAAATTTTCGGAAAAACGGAATCCAAAAATGCGCCCGAGCCCTATCGCCATGTCTGAATACCCGGAAAAGTCGAAATAGATGTGCAGCATATATGCCGCGGCGTACAGCCAATAAAACAGCACGGTTTTCTCGCCGTACGCCTTGAATTCGGATACAAGAAGTGCCGCCGAATTTGCAAGAAGTATCTTCTTGGCAAGCCCGACGGAAAAGCGCGTGATTCCCTCCGATGCGTCGGCAAGCGTTGTTTTTCTGTTTTTCAGGCTTCCGGCAATGTCTGAATAGCGGACAATGGGACCGGCTATCAGCTGCGGGAACATCGCCACATACATTGCCAGATCAATCAAATTGCGCTGTGCCGGCACGTCGCCGCGATAAACATCTATGACATAGCTCAGAATCTGGAATGTATAAAAACTGATACCTACCGGCAGAGCCACCTTCAGAAGCGGGAGGGAAAGACCGGTCACCGCATTGAAGTTTCCGATAAAAAAGTCCGCATATTTGCAATATGCAAGCAGACCGAGACTGGCGACTGCCGAAACGGTAAGCGCCAGCTTGGCAATGTTCGTCCCGCGAAAGCGTTCAACCAAAAGCGCGGCAATATACGACTGCGTTACCGCCGCAAGCATAAAAACGAGATATTTCGGCTCTCCCCAACCGTAGAAGAACAGACTTGCCAAAAGAAGCACAAGATTCTTCATACGGTCGGGAACAACGAAATACACGAGCAGGACGCACGGCAGGAAGCAGTACAGAAACGTTATACTTGAAAACAGCATAGCTTTGTCTTATGCGATAGGCACATCGAAAAGTTGTTTTGTTGAGCTGTATTCAGCTGACAACTTTGCGACAAAGGTGTCTGTCAGTTCCCCGATGCCAAACACGGAAACGATATAATCGCCGACGGTCAGAATGACGAGCTTTTCGGGAAACCCGCACAGCCATTGGCGTGCAAGAATGTTTTCTTTAATTTTACCTGCAAGTGCTTCGGCGTTTCCGGACTCTTTAACATGGTATACGCCGCAGGAAAAGTTGTTCTGATTCAGCATGTGCATAAGCGATGCGGCATCGTCAATCTCGGAAGCGTTTGCCTTCGGGAAGCCGAGTTCAAAGTCAAGGGCTTCTGAATCGGAAGCATCGAATTTGCCGGGCATATCTTCCTTCATATGCTTTTCGGAACCGCCTGTTGCCGGAAATTTTTCGTCGGTTGAATACTTGCTCCAGACCTTTTCAAGAATTTCCAAAGCGC
>USQH01000040.1 GCA_900556765.1 uncultured Oscillospiraceae bacterium | reverse complement strand
GTCCTTGTCAGTAACATCGACTGAATCCAGGTAAGCGTTCAGCTCATCCATATTGTTATAGCCGAGCATCTTTGAAAGGGAAATATCCTTGATTACTATATCATTGGAATTCGGCACCCAAATTTGGAAACGAAGCTGGCTCGAATTTGCATTTGCGTTAAAATCGAACTTTGTTGCGTCAAATTCGCTTACGCCGTTGGAGAACACCATAAGCTGATCGTTGCGATAGAAGTAGAATTTATCTCCTTTGCGAACGAGGGTGATTTTTGAAGTATAGTATTCTTCCTTAGTAACGTACCTGCCGCTGTCGCCGCTGGCATAAATATACGCGCCGCCTGACAACGGATTGTAACCGGATCTACCGCCGGTAACAGTGAATTTATCGTTAAGAGTATTAAAATTAAATGTTAAACTGCCTAAAGCCGTATAATGATGCTCAATCTTGTTGATATTGGGGCAGTTATAGGTAAATGTATATTTAAAGTCAATATTGCTCAAGTCAACAAATCCCTGATACATTGCCCACATTGCGGAACTGCCACTGCCGCTTATACCTACTCCGTCATTAATGCTGCTTGAATTGCCGCCTCTGTCATTCCATTCATTTTTATTGATTGGATTGATCAACGGATATGCAAATTCGGCAATCTCATAATCTGCAAGCTTATTAATATCATTTGTAAATACGGCGGTAATCACAAGACCTTCCTCGACTGTCTGCTTCAAATAAGCGGACGTGCCGATATTTTGGCCGTTCTTTTCCCAATGATCGAATATATATCCGTCCTTATAGTCAAAGCTTGCGGACAAAATTATCTCATCGCCTACGGCATACTTACCGTGATAGGAAGTTCCCTGAACGGATACAGTGCCGACACCCTCGGTATTGACTGTAACATCGGCAAGGTCGACCATACGGAAATTGGCAACTATTTGGATACCCTTTACATAAGTAAATGTATAAGAATCCGTATCTGCCGCAACATTGCCGTTCACTGCCCAGTCGGTCAATACGCAGGCTTCAGCCGGAGTAGCAACTACGGTATAGCTTTGGCCGACACGCAGATCATCGCCGATGGTAAATCCATCGCCTGCGACCGTTCCCAAACCGTCGTCACATGAAGTGATGGAATAGTCGTTATCCCAGTCTTCGTCAAAAACTGCGGTAAAAGAGTTTGTTTTTGCAAGAGTAACCGTGTATTCAGCGCTCGTTGCAATCTGATCTCCGTCAGCATCCTGCCATTCCTTAAAGACGTAACCGGTGTTTGCGGTAGCCTTTATAGTGTATGTATCGCCGATATAGAAATCGCGTGTCGCAACAGCATCGACCTTGCCGCCTACACCGGCGGTAACGTCAAACTGTGTGACCTTATTATTGTCCATCTCAGCGACGGCGGCGTCAAGTGCGGTGAAATCGATCATGTCATAGGTTGCGCTTGAAACTACGCCTTCCGCAACAGCGTTGTTGATCGCATCGCGGACAGCAACAGCATTTTTAACAGCATCTACGGATGTGTTATCAACGTATGCAATGCCGGCAAGATATGCATTGAGCTGATCAACCGTTTTGTACTTGAAAGGCTGAATAAGGGTAATATCCTTTACCCAATAATCTACTGTAAGAGGAGCCCATGAAAATATATCTATCTGTTTGTCACCGGCATTAGCGTTAAAGTTAAATTTTGTTGCATCAAATTCACTTACACCGTTGGCAAACACCATGACCTCGCCGTTACGATAGAATTTCAAGGTGTTTTCAACACGCTCGACCTTAATAGTGGATGAATTGAACTCGGTCGAGGTAAGATAATCGCCGCTGTCGCCCGTGGCATAGGCTTTGCAGCCGAGAGGCTTATAGTTGCTGTCACTGCCGGAGGTCAAAGTGTATGTCACTTCACCGCCGACCGTATAGGTGTATTTAAGCTGCATATCACCGATAGCAAGATATGAATTGATATTCGATGCCTGCGGCTGATTATAGGTAAATTGGAACACCCAGTCATTTTCTGAAATATCGACAGAGCCTTTGTACCGGGCACATGTCCAAAATTCATTTCCGCCCTTGAAACCGGTAGCATCAATATGTGCACTGTCGTTCCATCTTGATGACCAGGTATCTGTGCTGATTGTACCGAGCAATGACATTTTAATGGCTGCGAGTTCATTATCGTTTGCTTCATTCGCGCTTGCTGTCAAACCGAATACGCATGACATCATGGTTGTAATTATCGTGATCGCGAGAAGCGCGGATAGTATTCGTTTCATAATATATCCGATCCCCTTTTTTGATTTTATTTAAATTCCATGATATTTCGTTTCAATTAAAAATCAGAATGTGATAGTTGCTTTATCGCAAAATTGAAAATGTTCACACTGAACCGAATTTATGTTTTGCTGTTAAAACACAATAATATGGCTATATTCCGTTTTAACCCTAAACATATACCCTAAAATCAAAAAGAGTTTTTAAGCCATTTGTAATTTTCTTCCCCGAAAGTTTTTTCTTTCGGGGAAGAAATTTGCATAAAACTCTTTAGTTTGACCGTTTATTATCAGTCAAAGAACTCCTCGTTGCCGTCCTCGATGCCGATATCGGTATTTTCGGAGGTCAGAGTCGACTGTGAATAAACCGGTGAGTAAATGGTGTGCTGTACGCCTTCACCGTCGATATAAGTAACGTAAGCGGTAAGGTAAACAGTCATAGCAGAGCCGTCCTTAGACTTAAAGGAGGCGCGGAGCTGACCCTTTGATCTGTTCATCTGCGAAGTCATGCTTCTGATTGAACCGTTACCGGCGTTTTCAACGGTAAGCGAACCTGCCATTGCCGAATTTGCGGTGTAAACAACGCCGGATGCCACATATTTGTAGCCGGCAGGAACGGTGTACTCGGTCAGGAAGGTTGCCTTCAAGCCCTTTGCGATCATTGCAACGTCGGTAACGTTGACGATCGGTACATTGTCCGGAGTCGGATCTGCCGAAATGACTGCAAACAGGTCAATATTTGCACCGACATAGAATGAATAATTTTCAGCGTAAGAAATAACAAGCGTCTGTCCGTTCTGCATTATAGCCCAACCGCCGAAGTTTTGGCCTTCGGTAAGCTGAGACGCATCGAATACGACGTTTATCTTCTCATTGTAAGTGTACTCGCCGCTGACCGAATCATCAGCAGTTGAGCCGGTCACGTTAACGCTGTAAAGATCGCTGCTCTTTTCATACACTGCCTTAACAACTGTGTTTTCGGTAATGACCAGCTTGTCACCGGCAGCCATAACCGTTCCGTTTACGTTCCATCCGATACCGGTGTATCCGAAGCAATCGGGATATGCCGGCAGTGTGATCTCGTCGCCGTTACCTATGTCAATGCTGCTCACAGCTGCATTGGTGCGGTTGGTGAAGGTTACGGTAACTACGTTGCGGAAGTTTGCAATAAGTGTGGTCGTTTCACCGAATTTGAAGGTATAGTCTTCCGTGGTAGAGAGAACATTGCCCTCGCCGTCGGTCCAGCTTACAAACAGGTTTCTGTAATCCGGTTTTGCAACTACGGTATGTGTAGTACCGATCTCATACAGTTTGCCCGAAACCGGAGCTGCGCCGTCAATAGTGTACGAACCGTTGCCTACTACGGTGATGGAATAATCGGAATGATAAATTTCGTCAAACACAGCGGTAACAACGGTGTTGCTGCGCAAATTGAAGATGTATGTTGCATCGGTTGAAAGGGTATTGCCTTCGCCGTCTACCCAGCGGTTAAAGCGGTAGTAGTCGGCATCGGTGGGAACTGCGGTAAGAACCATCTGATCGCCGTTGTTGTAAACAGCGGTGTTATCAAATTCAGCGCCGTCTCTCATGATTTTGCCGCCCGCAGTAGCAGTGATAATATAGTTATCGTTCGGTACGGTAACAGCGGCAAGCTGCATCTCTGCGAAGGTGGTATTGTAATGTGTCGAGTTTGTATATGCGTAATATTTCACATCGTTTACGAGGGGGATATCGTAACCGACAGCGGCAAAATCAGCCTCAGTAAGATTGATTATATTTACAGTATCACGGGCAAGTACTTTTTCCTTGCTCGTTGTATCGGTAGCATATCTCAGATCAACACTGAAATTACCCTCGTTGTAACTAAAGTCGAAATACTCGCTGACCGATCTGTTAAAGCCGCAGGTCATGTCGCTCTGAACATAGGAGTAGTCACCGATTCGTTTATTGTTATAAAATACGCCGAAAACGTAATCTACGGCGTTATAGCTTTTGCTGCGCCAGTATCTCCATACTCTAAGTTCAAGATTACCGAATCCGTAGGAAACAAACGGCGACTTGTCGGCACATTCGTTAAGCGGAGTGGTACCGTCGTGAATGAATCCCATGCACTCGCCGCCTGCGCGTTCAATATACATGAAAGCACCGGCGTTGAAATTGTATCCGAGATCAAAAGAGTTGTAGGTAGCAATGGAAGCAGATCTGCCGGTTACAGTAGTAGCCGCATTGTTGACTTCAATTCCGCCGCGTGCGAAATATTTGCCTGAAATGGGAGTTGCCGCACCGCCGTTGAGCGCGGATGCCTTAACATCTCTGAGTTCGGGTGTATAGTCGGGAGCCGACTTGGTTGTGGTGAAGTCTCTGAACAGACCGTCGGAATAGTTGGCGACCAGATAATCGTAAACGTGATCGGCAAGCATCGCATGACCTGCAGCATTCGGATGCAGTGCGTCGTCGGAAACCAAACGGTAGTAATTGTCGGCATCAGGATCCTCATCCTGATAGTTGCAGAAGAAGTCGGTACGGTTATCAATAAAGCCGATGCCCAGATCCTGAGCTATTTCTTTTTGAGCCTGCCATACTTCCTGCTGACGGTTCCAGGTGTCAGCTATGCCTGCCCATGTCTCAAGTGCGGAGGAAATCAGAACAGTCGCATGCGCGTTGCTGTTGTACTGGTTCGGGTTCTGATACATATTTATCATTTCTTTGACCTGTGTCTTAAACTGAACGTCGCCCCATACCAGATCATATGTACGGTAAGTACCGGAAGCATCGACGATACCGTATTTGAGGCTGCCGTCATCGTTGACTATAACCTCTGAAACTAGAGTCGTGCCGTCGTCGGCATAATTCTTTGATGCGATCACATTGCCGTTATCGTCTTTCTCTACTGTAACATTGCGCCATGCGTTGCTGTTTTGCTTATCGGAATAACCGTAATAGCGGTATTTATCCCAGTAAGCTTCCTGACCGTCGTTGGAGCCAAGCGCATAAACGACATAATCAGCGTCAAACAGCAGTCCTGCAAAGTAAATTACCTGACCGGTATATGTTTGGAATGTATTTGTCATTGCAGTGTTAGCGGATGCGCCGCAGTTGAAAAGGTCAAATCTGTTACCGAGCTTTTTCTGAAGCATGGCAACATAGCAGGTCTTGTCACCGGTCGCGCCTACGCCCTGTGTGATCGAGTCACCGACCATTGCAATACGCGTAACGCCGGTATCTACCTTGTCAGCGTCGTCAACCGAAGCAAAATAGAACACGGTGTTTCTGTTCGGAGACGATTCAAATCCGCCATTGAAGTAGGGACGGAGAACGATGTACGAGTTTTCACGGCTGATAGGCTTATAATCGACAAGGTTGCCGTTATGGAAAGCATATCTGTCCGAATGGCTGAAATTGGCGCCGAAAGCGATCGGTACGCCGTTGATTGAGATCTGCAGCTCGGTGCTTTCGTCGGTATCGATAAATTTGACGCCCAGCTTGCACCATTTGCCGTAGTTCCAGCCGTTGATCTGCGCGCCCGAAACGGCAAGCCAGTCGCCGGACATTGCTTTGCCGCTTGCGCGGTCTCGAATGTACCACGAATAGCCGGTAGCGCCCCTGTGCATATTATTCGGTGCTGAAATACCGAAAACATAGCCCTCATCCTGAGCTTCATTGGAACGCAGATAAATTTCAAATCCGCCTACGGCCTTGAACATGGTCTCAAAGCCGTCATTTACATAGCTGCCGAAATCGTGCGCTATGTTGTTGTTGAATCGCAGTGATCCGTCAGCCAGCTTATAAACTGCTACTGAATCATCACCAACGCCCCAGTACGACTTCTCAAAAAATGCTTTCGGCATATTTCCGGAGTCGTATGCATCGTTTTCAGCCGATGCCGTAAGAGCCGTGCCGAGCATGGTAAACATAGTTGCGATCATGCATATCGCAAGTGCCATGCTGAGAATCCTTTTGCTCATTTTCATGATTCACATTCCTCTTTCCGTTGTGTAAATTTTTATTATAAAACACAAAGACAACTATTATTTCGCCTCGTTGATTACGAGTGAGAAAGGAGTAGAATAAACAGTATTTACGTTTCCGTCGGCATCTGCATATGTCAAATATCCGGCAGCTGTAACCGTAAGAGTTTTGCCGCTTGCAGAGCCTACCGTCTGACGGAACTGTCCGCAGCCGTTGACGGAGAGAGCAGCACTCTTTCTGACGGTCGTTCCGTTTACATCATCAAGAGTCAGCGTGGTGAAATCACCGTTTGTGATTATCGCACCGCTCTCGATAAGAATGCAGTCGCTCGGCAAATAGCGGTTAATGAGGAAGGTCGCTTTTGCGCCGTCGGCAATAAGTGACGCATCGGTGATCTCAACAAGAGCGTTCTTTTTAGCATATTCGTTGGATATTACTGCGGAAACAGTCACATCGGAGCCTACATAGAAGCTGTAAACAGTATCACAGCTAACGATCTTACCGTTTACCATCCAGCCGCCGAAGAAAGTGCCTGCCTCAAGATTATAGGTCTCGAATCTGACAGTAACAAGGTCGTTGTAGTTGTAAATTCCATCAACATCCACGGTAGAACCAACTGCGGTAACCGTATAGGTGTCGGTATTCTTAATATATTTTGCGGAAATCACTGCATCGGCGTAAATATTGACCTTTTCGCCCGGAGCCTTAATCTCTCCGTTAACTATCCAGCCGCAGAAGGTGTATCCGTAGCTGTCAGAACCGGAGGGAAGCGTGATCTGATCACCGTAGGCGATATTCATAGTCGCAACATTTCTGCCGGAACGGTTACGGAAGTATACCGAGACAGTCTGGCCGGCTTCGGACGAGCCGCGCGTGAACACAGCGGTCACTGTAGTGCCGTCAGCAGTCAAGTAGACCGAAATACTGCTGTCGGTGGATTTTATGTTTCCGTCAACGTCCGCCCAGTATTCAAATTTGCTGCCTTGGTCGGCAACAGCCGTCAGCTTAAGGACAGCACCTGCTTTAAACAGGTTGACATTGCAGTCATTGACGAATTCAGCATCACCGGCATAAATTGCACCGCCGGCGGTTGCGGATATATTGTATTTTACACAGTCAAGACGGCTCGCATCAAAGGAAGCCTTCAGCTTGTCTGAGCCGTTGTTGAGCAGAGCAACATATTCCTTGGCAAGCGCTACCGCCCGGTCGTTTCTGATATCCACAGCGTTAATATATGGCTGGATATCGTTAACAGTGTTAAAGGGAAGATCTGTGGTAAGCTTAAAGTTGCTGAAAGCACCTGTTCTTACCGAAGTGTACAGATTGCTGCTGTCGCTGAGCCATCTTCTCAACAGCTTTACCTTTACGTTTGAGAAGTCAAACGCGGTAACATCGATCGACGTGCTCGTACTGCCGTTGACAGTCCACGGAATATAACCGTCAAGCTTTGCGCTGTACATTTTGAACACCTGAGTGTCGCCTATCTTTTCCATTTCAAAGCGCCAGTCACCGGTGAAGAAAGAATTTTCACGATCGGTGAAATAGTAGCCGGAATCATAAGTCGCTATAATATTATTCGGCGATGTTCCAACCTTCAGCACTGCATTTGACGAGGTGTTTCCAGAGTAATAAATGTACAAATCACCGATTTTAACATACGAATCGGATGAACCGCCGAAGAAGTTGATCCATGTAAAATCGGAGTGATAATTCATCGTGAAACCGTTGGAAAGATCATAGCTGTTTTTGGTCTCAAGCCAGTGTTCCATGCGGTCGGTCAGAGTGACTGTTTTTTCTGCGTCGTTGAAAGTAAACGCACCTGCGGTATCGGGAGTCCATGTATCGGTAGTAAAGCCCTCAAGCTCTGACTTTTTGATAGTTGACAGCTCGTAGTTGATTTTATCTTCTTCATTGTCCGAAAATACCGCTTTTATGTAGTCGGTTTTACCGAACACGATCGAATATGTACTACCGGAGGAAATGATGTTGCCGTTTTTATCGACCCAATAAAGAAAAACGTATCCGTTATCGGTATCGGGCACTGCGGTCAGTTCTCCTATAGTGCCGATCTCAAACTCGTCACTTGCGTTGAGCGCCTTGCCGTTGATCATGATTGAGCCGCCCTCTGTGGCGACGAAATTCCAGTCGGCGTAGATTTTATCCTCAAAAACCGCCTTTGCATACACACCGCTTCTGATTGTTACGGTATATTCTTTGTTCGTAGTAAGAACTTTGCCGTCGGCATCAACCCAGTTCACAAAATTGCTGCGCGGATCAGCCACAGCGGTAAAGGTGTGCGAATCGCCGAAATATGCAATAGCCTCGCCATCGTAAGGTTCACCGTCAACAAGAAGCGAGCCGTTGCCCTCGACAAGTATGTCGAGATCGTCGTATTTGCTCTGAGTCAGTGCGATAATGTCGGCACGATACGTTTCAAGCGCCGCCGCAAGCTCGGCTGAGCCGTTCTCGCAAGCGTAGTCAAACAGGCGCTTTACTACGATTACTTTATCCATTGAATCGCCGTTAAGCGAACGGATGTAGCTGCCAAACTCGGCAACAGTGTCAAACGGGAAGTCGGCGTTAAGTCTGAATCCCCAGTACGGATAGGTTGAAGTCCATGAATATCCGACCTGGCCCTGTCTGTAAAGTTCAATCTTGACACATGAAAGGTCTATATCTGAAACGTCGACCGAAGTCGCCTCTGTCTCGTCGTCGGCAAGTATCCATGTAACAGTACCACCGTAGTTGCTGTTGGTCACAGTCAACTTTCCGTCCTCAAGGGTGAGTGTGTAAGTACCGTTAAAGTTGTTGAGTTTTTTCGCCAAAGCAGAAGCTATGAGCGTACTGCCGTTGTACAGCTTGTAATAAGCGGTAGCATCTGAGTGGTCATCGGTCATTACCAGCTTCAGATCACCAAACTTGAAGTAATGAGCGTGATCACCTCGGTGATTGTCGGTCTGATGGAACATTGCAGAGCTGCCAAGCTCCATGTAGAATCCGCCCGACAGATCATAGCAGGAGGCAGTGGTCATTTTAAAATCGTAGCAGTTTGTTACGATGGTACGACCGTTTTCCTGAATCGTGATCTTATCGTTGTCATAGTTGGTCAGAACCCAGTCCTCAATTACTCCGCCCATCGATATTATCTCTTTGTTAGAGTAATTTTTTGAGAACAGATCACTGAACAGCGTCTGTTTAAGGTTCGCCAGTTCTTCGTCAACCGTTGCAGCCGACGCGGTCAGGCCGAGCGACGCAAACATCGAGATCACGACGCACAGCGCACATACCGCACTGATGAACCTTGTCCATGATGATTTTATCATCATTCTTTCCTCCTTAATCTATTATTGCATGTTTCGAGTATATTCGCCTTACGGACGGAAACTGTCAACTGCTGAGAAAAGACGCATTTCCTTACCGTTAAGTGAACTGATGTTATGCCAACGGCAAACCTGCCGTTCGGATTATTTTTGGGAGCACACAAATCTCCCCGCTTAAGCACGTGGGACTCCTCCCAACTAAAAAGCGATATCTTGTATGTTGCACACTTACGTCGCGCGCTCGGTAAACGCCTTTTTAAATTGATTCGGAGTCATGCTCTTATACTTTTGAAATGTGTTTATAAAATGGCTCGACGACGAAAAACCAAGCTCCGCGGCTATCTCAACAACAGTCTTGTTATCATTCACCAACATTTCCTGTGCCTTATTGATCCTCATTAGGTTTACATAATCCTTGAAGCTCATTCCCATAACCAATTTAAACGAACGTGAAAAATATGTATAACTTATGTTGCATCGATTTGCAACATCGTGTTCATCAACATTTATAAAATCATTTGCGATTATATCCACCGCGTACTTTATTCTGGCGGTCAACTGCGATGATGCAGATGGTAAACGTCGATCACTGTTTTTATTCCAAAAACGGCAGATCATCGTAAATACCCTCAGCAAATCAGATCGCATAGCAAACATATAGCCGTATTCTGCCCTGCGCCATTCATTATAAATTCTGTCAATTATATCACCCATGTCGTTGCACAAAGTCGATCCGGCAATAATGTGTGGATTTTTTTCGGTACTTACCGTGAATGGAAGAATATAATCTATTTCCTCCGGTGCGCAATTTGACGGCAGCAGTACCCACGGTTCAAATTTAACTCCCGAATAACATAAATAATCCGATGCCGACACTATTTTATGCGCATCATTTGAATTGATTACAACCAGATCACCTTTTTTTGTGGTGTAGCGAACCCCATTAAGCATAATATCCATACTGCCGTCTATAACATAAAGCAATTCAATATACGAATGAAAATGCATCCAACAACCGATCTTACCGCATTCGGTAAGCTCGTATTTAAACGCTTCAAAAGGGCATTCTTTTCCGTTTCGGGTTATTTTGCCTTCCCTGTACCCGGTATTCATAATTTTCCTCCTATTGTATAGCTATCCATGCTACACTACAGTGATACCTATATAAAATTTACATCATTTTTCAGAAAAATTCAACAACTTGAGTCTGGTCATATTTACTTTTGTAGGTTTGATTAAAAAGGCAGTTGCTAAATTGACAAATCAAAGCCAAACAAAAGCAATTTTTTGCTATTGCGCATTTTTTTGATACCCTTAGTCTCAATCAATAATATATAAATTCTAATATGTTAATTTGCCTTAATACGTCATAATATCTAAAACATATGACAATTCACGTTAATTTCCGACATAACAATAACATTTTTTTATTCACATGTACAATTTAAAATTGTAATATTTTGCTTAAATATCTTTTTTATTGTTTCTTTTTCCAACAAATTTATAATATTTTCCAAAATAATATGCTATTTTTTCAGTAAATTTTTTATTGTAAAACTCGTTCTCTTTATCAGTAATTTAAGTTAA
>USQH01000039.1 GCA_900556765.1 uncultured Oscillospiraceae bacterium | reverse complement strand
GTTTCTGTCCGCATTTTAAGCAGAAAGAACTGCCTGCAGCAATATATGCTCCGCAATGTGGGCAATTATTATTTAGTTTTGTCCCGCAATGATTGCAAAACTTAGAGCTTGATGAAACTTGAGCTTTGCACTTCCATTCCTTTTTCATCGCGAAAAAAATTTTTAAGACGAGTAACAACGGTTTGCACATCAGTGCCTTTTAACGTAAAAAATTCTCGATTCTTATATTATTAAAACATTCGCTGATTATCAAATAAATTTTTTCGTTTTTTTAATCTACTCGTTCTATGTAACCGCTTATTGCTTCCGTATACATATTATCGTCAGTCACGGGCTGATAACGGCTCCCGTCATAAGCATCGGTAAAACCGTTTGTCGCACGGTAGGTTTCATTTGTTTCGGTATCGTAAACTCGCTCATAGCCGAGAATTGCGTCGCTTTGCTTTTGGCTGATAATATCCTGACTTTTATTGCGGCTTTCCCAGGATGACATCATACTGTCCATTATCTGATTGAAATTTTTACTGATTTGCATTGCCTGAGCAACTTTTCCGTTGCTCGCTTTATTAGTTGCGTTTACAAAGCTATCGGAATATTTAAGCGTTTTCATACAGTCGGTAAGTACGCTCTCCCATTCAATGAAGGTATCCTTTGCGGCGGTTATTGCCACGATATTGTATGCCATGTAGTATCCGCCGTCAACTGGCTTCAATTGATAATTAACGACAGTACCGTCCGAAATAGCCAAGCTGCCGAAATCAACTACACTGGCAGAGAACAAGCCTTCGCCTTCTTTTCCGTTTTCGATAAAAGTTGCGCGTAAAAGCTCATCATCGATAGCGTCGTTTTTCAGATTGCTGTTAGATTCAAATCTATCGGTTACGGTAAAATCATCATATTTTGGAAATATGTATCCGGAATATGATGAATCCATTTGTGTTACAAAATCCGCATATTGAGTAAAAATCTTATAAAAATTTTCGGTAGATGGATTTTTAAGCACCGGTGCGTTTGCAAGCAGAGCTGCCTGTGTGTTGCCCATTCTGTTGAGACTTTTCCATGCGTCTTTACCGGCCTGTGAGTGCAGCAAGCATTCTGCTTTCAGAAGAATAAACATACCGTTGAGAGGTTCATTCGGATCGCTTATTCTTATGGAGTGATATATATTTGCACCGCCGGTTGTTACCTTCCATCCCTTCGGGATCGTAATACTGAAATCGGGTGTTTCGTATTTTTCGGTCTGTACAGCTTTGGCAGCGGTTTGAGTAACTTTAACCCCTTTTTCTATCTGTTCGATCTTTGTGTCGTCACTGTTGACCGTTGTTTTCTCACTACCGCAGGCGGTGAGAGATAATAGCATAATTACAGCAAGTGTAACAGCTACGGTTCTGATTATTTTCAAGTTCATAAGCATCCCTCTCCTAAAATGAGCCAAAGGCAAATTATATATAATTTGACACGATAATTATAGCATAAATAAAAAAACAAATTCAGCACAATTTCAAAAGAGTCAATTGACAATTTCGAAATTGCGCTGCGTAAAGGGCCTTTTTTTACCGAATTTTTCTGTATAATTACAATAAATGAATCGTAAACGGATAAACTGAATATTATTAAAAACGACAATAAAAAATTATGAAATGTCTTTTTATCGTTGCTCCGCTCTTTTTTTCCTCGGTAAAACCGAGGTTTTATTCTCACACCTAAAGACACCAAAAAGCAGGAACGCCGTTGATTAGCGGCGTTCCTGCTTAAATATGTTTAATTCACACTGTTCATCAAACTATTGAGTGTTATTTTAATTTTACTCAGTCTTTTTATTCTTGATGTAATCTTCATAAGTTGAGATCATCTGCAGCTCGCTCTTGTATAACAATGTATTACGGTATCCGGCGAAGCAAATGTCGGGATTATGATTCGGGCAGTTTTTAATAGCATCGCATTTTGCATAAAGCACGCAGTCTTTGCACGCCTCATTCTTTCCGCTTTCTTTCCACCGCCTGATAACATCCTGATTGCGGTAGTCATCATAAATCGTGCCGACGGGCTCATCCTCCAAATAGCTTTCGCACTCGATAATAGTGCCGTCAGGCAGCAAAGTTACGCAATCGTCTCTATCCGCCATGCATCGTCTGCCGCGAATTTCGGGTGTGAGAAGCGCGTGATTATAGTGATACAACTGCTCGATCAGCTCAACTATTTTGAATGTAACACGGCTCCGCAGCACGGAAAGCTCCAAATCCTCCTTGGAGGGATGATGCTCGTTGCCGTGATAAACGTCATGGCAGTAAACTCTGACTAAATCGTTACCGCTGAACTGCGGCGCAAGCTGACGCACCAGCTCCTCCAGATTTTCGCAGTTTTCCTCGCTGACATTCAGGCGTATGCCGACCTTAACATTATGATCAACAAGTTTTTGAATATTGCTTGTCACGCGCTTAAAGGGACTTTCATCGTTTTTATAAACATACGCTTTTATACGGTTGTAAACATCCTCAGTTCCGTCGAGGGTTATCTGCGCTTTTTTCAGATTCCAGTATTTCAGCGCGTGCTCGACCATATCGTTGTCAAAAAGGTAACCGTTTGAAATAACATACGACGAAAACGAAACGCCGGCATCACGGAGCTTTCCGCAGATGATGTCAATAACCTTTGGATTCATCAGCGGCTCGCCGCCGAACCATGTAAAGCTGACCGGCTTTTTCGGGTCAATCGTGTTTAAGATGAAGTCACCGATATCGTTAGCCGTTTGCTCGGTCATGTGGCGCACCGGAGAGTTTTTTTCAAAGCAATATGGGCAGCGTGCATTACACACAGTGGTCGTGAAAATAACAAATCCGTGCGGCTTTACCGCCCGGACCAGAAAATCCGCCAATTCGATCTCATTAAAATCCTCGGGCACAAGAAAATAGTTTTTGACGAAAAACTCCTTGTTTTTATTCACGGCGTCCTCAAAGCTGTCTGCGGCGCAGGAAACAAACATTCGTGTCAGAAAATTATAAATAAGAATAACATCTCCGTGCTTGATTGCATGGCAATGCTTTGCACGGCGGTATGTTACGTCGGGATCATACTGTTGTTCCTTCCAAATTCGGGAGAAAAAGCTGTTTGGCTTTACGATAATGTCCATTTCACACGCTCCATATAACTGTTTCGCATTGTTGCATCATAAGTCGGCGGAGATAGGTTCCGCGAAGTGCCGATATTTATCGGCGCTTTGTGCAAAAAAAGCAAACGATCAATGCTCTGTTTTTGCACAGATTACAAAATAATTATATAACGATTCCGTCTTTATTTCAAGTTGGATTTGAACGGCATTTCGGCATTGTCAAAAGCATAGATGCCGAATACCGCTGTATTTGTATGAATAAATCTGATAAATACGGCCTATTTACGGTGTTTGTGCAAAATATGGATAATACGCTGAGAAAATGCTACAAAAAAATAATACTGCACAAATCGACGAAATATGTTATAATAATCGGAAAGTGTCACAATTTTGAGCAATCGCTGACGCTCATTAGCACTTTTATAATGTTTATTAAACGGTTTTTAAATACATAAGTCAGATTGTGAAAGGATTAAACAGACAAATGCTTACGATGGGACTGGATATTGGCTCAACCACACTCAAATTTGTGGTTCTGAATGAGCAGGGTGAGATTGTTTACAGCAATTATCAGCGGCATTTTTCAAAAATTACCGAAAGCGCCGCTGAAATGCTGCGCGCTTTTTCGCGGCAATTCGGAGCAAACGAAAGCATACGCCTGTGCATTTCCGGCTCGGCGGGAATGGGACTTGCGGAACAGCTCGGCATCCCGTTCGTGCAGGAGGTATATGCCACGCGCTTGGCTGTCAGACGGCTTGCTCCCGACACCGACGCGGTAATCGAGCTTGGCGGAGAGGATGCAAAGATACTTTTTCTGTCGGGCGGCATCGAAGTGCGTATGAACGGTTCCTGCGCGGGAGGCACGGGTGCATTCATCGACCAGATGGCAACTTTGCTCGGCGTTGGCGCTAACGACATGAACGAGCTTGCAAAACAGCACACAAAAATATACAGCATTGCGTCGCGCTGCGGAGTATTCGCAAAATCGGACATACAGCCGCTGCTTAATCAGGGAGCGAAGAAAGAAGATATCTGCGCCAGCATTTTCGCCGCTGTCGTAAATCAGACGGTTGCCGGACTGGCTCAGGGACGCGAAATTGCCGGAAATGTAATGTACCTCGGCGGTCCGCTGACCTTTATGAGCGAGCTGCGCGCGCTTTTTGACAAAGAGCTTGGGCTGACCGGAAAATGCCCCGAAAACAGTCTGTACTACGTCGCTTACGGCGCGGCGCTGGGCGCAACGGACGAGTGCTACGACATTGATAATCTGATAGGCGTGATCGAGAACTATGCCGCGGCAGGCGGATACGTCAGTACCAGACCGCTTTTTGCCGACCGTGCCGACTACGAGGAGTTTTGTCGCCGCCATCCGAAAACGCAAGCGGTCACGGCAACGCTCGGCGACGATATGACGGCGTACATAGGCATCGACGCCGGCTCCACCACAGTTAAAATGGCGGCACTTAACTCCGACGGCGAGGTGATTTTCGCCCGTTATCAGCCCAATTCGGGCAATCCCGTCCCGATAGTCAAGGACTTTATCGGGCAGTTTTACGCCGAGTTCCCCGACGCCGTGATTGCAGGCGCCGCGTCGACCGGCTACGGTGAGGAGATAATTAAGCACGCGTTTCATGTCGATTTCGGCATCGTCGAAACCATGGCGCACTTCCTCGCGGCTAAAAAATTCGATCCACAGGTCGATTTCATTATCGACATCGGCGGTCAGGACATAAAATGCTTCAAAATCCGCGGCGGCGCAGTCGACAATATCTTTCTTAACGAAGCGTGTTCATCGGGCTGCGGCTCGTTTTTGCAGACATTTGCCGGAGCGCTCGGTTACACGGTCGAACAGTTTGCCGAAAAAGGTTTGTTTGCCGACCGTCCGGTCGATCTCGGCTCTCGCTGCACCGTTTTTATGAATTCGTCGGTAAAACAGGCTCAGAAGGACGGCGCAACCATTGAGAACATCTCGGCAGGTCTGTCCATGAGCGTCGTAAAAAACGCTTTATACAAGGTAATACGCATAGGCGGCGGCAATCAGCTCGGCGATCATATTGTAGTGCAGGGCGGTACGTTCCTCAACGACGCAGTGCTGCGCGCATTCGAGCTGGAAACCGGCAAACAGGTCACGCGCCCGGCTATGTCGGGGTTGATGGGAGCCATCGGCGCGGCGCTGTACGCACGAAAAAACTCGACAGGAAAATCGGAGCTGCTCGGTCCCGACCGTCTGCTGACCTTTGTTCACAAGGTCGAGGCAATCACCTGCAAGGGATGTACTAATCACTGCCGCCTGACGGTAAACACATTTGACGACGGCGGCAAATTCATCGGCGGCAATCAGTGCGACCGACCGATCAAATCTGCAAAACCGAAGCAGGTATACAATATGTACGATTACAAGCGCGAGCTGCTCGCGTCATACGAGCCGTGCGAGAGCAAGAACGGCTTGACCGTTGGTCTGCCGCTCGGGCTGAATATGCTGGAGCTGCTGCCCTTTTGGCACACATTTTTCAAATCGCTCGGTTTCGGCATAATGATGTCGCCGCCGTCCTCCAAAAAGCTGTATCACGCGGGACAAAGCTCCATTCCGTCCGACACGGTCTGCTATCCCGCAAAACTGATACACGGCCATATACGGGCGCTTGCCGACAGCGGAGTTGACTTTATTTTTTATCCCTGCATGACATACAACTTTGACGAGCAGCTCGGTGACAACCACTTTAACTGCCCCGTTGTCGCATATTATCCGGAGGTCATCAGCGGCAATAAAAAGGCGATCGGCGAAACTTTGTTCATCAACTCATATGTAGGTATACATCGGCCGAAGGACTTTGTAAAGAAAATACTTACGCAGCTAAACGAGCGGCTTTTTGTAAACCTGACGCTTAAACAGGTGCGGACGGCGGCAGACGCCGCATACGCCGAGTACGACGCTCATATGGCGCGTATTCGACACAAAGGCGAGGAATATCTCTCCGTCGCACGCAAGGAAAACCTGCCGATCATCGTCCTTTGCGGCCGTCCGTATCACATCGATACCGAGATAAATCACGGCATCGACAAATACATTTGCGCGCTCGGCGCGGTACTGCTGAGCGAGGATTCGCTCGGTGCGGAATATCACCGCAATCCTACCACGGTGCTCAATCAGTGGACATATCACTCACGGCTGTATGCGGCGGCGAATTTTGTCGCCGACCACCGCGATGAGAATATCGACCTTGTACAGCTCGTGTCATTCGGCTGCGGACTGGACGCCATCACCACCGACGAGGTACGCGCCATTCTCGAAAGCAGCGAAAAAATATACACGCAAATTAAAATCGACGAGATCACCAATTTGGGAGCGGTGAAAATACGGCTTCGCAGTTTGTTTGCCGCGTCGGCAATGCTGCGAAACAGCAGGAAAGGAGGCGGCGAGACATGAAAAAGAAAGACACCGACCGCATCGAATTCACCCGCGAGATGAAAAAGACGTACAAACTGCTTTTTCCGAATATGTGCGAGGTGCATTTTAAGATACTCCAGAATGTACTCATCAGCTACGGATACAATGTCGAACTGCTCACCACCTCCGGTCAATGCATAGTTGACGAGGGACTGAAATATGTTCATAACGACACCTGCTATCCCGCACTGCTGACCATCGGTCAGATGATTAACGCGCTTAAAAGCGGAAAATACGATGTTGACCATACCGCACTTATGATGACGCAGACCGGCGGCGGCTGTCGTGCGTCAAACTACATTTTTCTGCTGAGAAAGGCGCTCAAAAACGCCGGACTGGGTCAGGTGCCCGTCGTCTCGCTGAATGTTGCCGGACTGGAGAAAAACAGCGGTTTTAAAATAACCGTTCCGCTGCTGCGGCGCGCACTTGCCGCCGTTGCCTACGGCGATCTGCTGACCCTGTTGGCAAATCAGACGCGCCCATATGAAATAATCGACGGCGACACCGATCGGCTGATAGACAAGTGGGTAAACGAGCTGTCAGATATGTTCCGCCATCACCGCGGCATAGGCTCGCGGGCAATGCGGCGGCGTTTTGACGGTATAGTTCGGTCTTTTGAGGAGATCCCTGTCAACCGCGTGCCGAAGGTTAAGGTCGGCATCGTCGGCGAGATTTACGCAAAATACTGCCCCCTCGCCAACAATGACCTGGAGCTGTTTCTGCGCGAACAGGGCTGTGAGGTCATGGTGCCGGGTCTGCTCGGATTTTTCATCTATATGGCGGATAACAAGCAAAACGACTATCATTTGTACGGCGAAAGCCGCATTACTTTCTTATTGACCAAAATCGCAAGAAAGTACCTTTGCAAAATCGAAAGCTGTATTAATGACACGGTCAGGAGCAGTGGAAAATTTTTCGCTCCTGCAGGATTTGAGCGCCAGCGCGAACTTGCGAGCGAGATAATCGGCGTCGGCTGTAAAATGGGCGAAGGCTGGTTTTTGACCGGCGAAATGCTGGAGCTGACCGAATCCGGATACGGCAACATTGTCTGCGCGCAGCCGTTCGGATGCCTGCCGAACCACATTGTCGGCAAGGGCATGATACGCAAAATACGCGAAAAGCACCCAGATTCAAACATTGTTGCGGTCGATTACGATCCGGGTGCTACCCGTGTTAATCAGGAAAATCGCATAAAACTGATGCTCGCCGTCGCACGCGAAAGGTTACAGGAAAGTTTGGCGGCAGAAAGTACCGCAGACGGTAAAAAAAGCAATTTTGCAGCCAATGAAAGTGAACGGACGGCATTATCCCCTGCCGAAAAAGCCGCTGAGGAAAAGGAAACGGCAGACAGTGCCATTTGACATCGCGAAGCGGCACGACTGAATTGAATATAAACAGTTCGGTGGTAATATCCGCATTGATTTGTTTTTGAAGCATATCATTTCGCTCATATTGTTTGTGCCGAACAAAAAATGAAACTGCACCCCATTTGTCAGACTTTTAACTGTGTCGGACATTTGGGGTGCAGTTGTTTTTATTATTATGCCGCGCGTCATTTCGGTTACCGAATGACCTCAGGGCGCATTTTTATACATTACAGCTCGGCAGTTTCCTGCTCCTCGGTATCGGTAACGGCAATTGCAAGATCGCGAAGCTGTGCGTCGTCGACAAAGTCGGGAGCGCCGCTCATCAGTTCGCCTGAATTTGCAACCTTCGGGAATGCGATAACGTCGCGGATGGACTCACAGCCGAGCATCAGCATTACAAGGCGATCCAGTCCGTACGCCATGCCGCCGTGAGGCGGTGCACCGTACTTAAACGCGTCGATCAGGAAGCCAAAGCGGCTCTGAGCGTCCTCCTGAGTAAAACCGAGCGCCTTAAACATGCGCTGCTGAAGTGCAGGATCGTTGATACGGATAGAGCCGCCGCCGACCTCACAGCCGTTTAGTACCATGTCGTACGCCTTTGCAAGCACGCTGCCGGGATCGGATTCGAGACGGTCAATATCCTCATCACGCGGATGGGTGAACGGGTGGTGCATGGCAACATAGCGCTGTTCCTCTTCGCTGTACTCAAACAGCGGGAAATCGCAAACCCACAAAAAATTGAATTTTTTAGTATCGATAAGGTCAAGGCGCTTTGCAATCTCACAGCGCAGTGCGCCGAGAGCGGCGAAAACGACCTTGTCCTTAGGATCGGCGACGATCAGGATAACATCGCCTTCTTTTGCTTCAAGACGGGCATGTATCGCATTGATCTCCTGCTCGGTAAGGAACTTTTCAAACGACGAGGCAACGCCGTCGGCGGTAAAGCGCGTGAACGCTAAACCTTTTGCACCGTAGTCGCGGACAAAATCGGTAAGCTTGTCAATCACCTTGCGGGTCAGCTTGTCGGCGGCGTTCGGCACCTTAATTGCGCGAACTGAGCCGCTTTCCAAAGCGGATGCGAACACCTTAAACTCACAGCCTTCCAGCAGATCGGACAGGTCGACAAGCTCCAGTCCGAATCGGGTATCCGGCTTATCCGAGCCAAAACGCTCCATCGCCTGCTTATACGGCAGACGCTCAAACGGAGTCGGCACATCTATGCCCAGTGTTTCGCGAAAAACATATTTTATAAAGCCCTCGTTGACCGACATAACATCGTCGGCGTTAACAAACGACATTTCCAGGTCGATCTGAGTAAATTCGGGCTGGCGGTCGGCGCGCAGATCCTCGTCGCGGAAGCAGCGTGCGACCTGCATATAGCGGTCAAAGCCCGACAGCATAAGAAGCTGTTTATACATCTGCGGCGACTGCGGCAGAGCAAAGAATTTGCCGTGATGAACGCGTGACGGAACAAGATAATCACGCGCTCCCTCGGGCGTTGATTTTATCATGATCGGCGTCTCGATCTCTATAAATCCGTTTTTATCGTAATAGTCACGGGCGCACTTGACCACCTTGTGGCGGAACATTATTGCGTTCTGCACGGGTGAACGGCGCAGGTCAAGGTAGCGGTACTTAAGGCGCAGATCTTCCTTTACGTTGGTCTGGTCGAGTATTTCAAAGGGTGTGGTCTCGGCGACCGACAAAACGCGCAGTTCGGTCGGGACGATCTCGATCTCGCCGGTCGGTATCTCGGTGTTGACCGAGGAACGGCGTCTTATCTCGCCGGTGGCGATCAGGACGTACTCCGAGCGGATCTGAAACGCTTTGTCGAATATCGCGCGGTCGGTCGAATCGTCAAACGCGAGCTGAACGATTCCTGTACGGTCGCGCAGATCAATAAATATCAGTTGGCCGAGGTCGCGCTGACGCTGCACCCAGCCGCAAACAGTTACCGTGCGGCCGATATCGTCGGTACGCAGTGTACCGCAGTAGTCGGTGCGATGCATCGCACCCATAGTTTCAACATTCAATGCCATAGCTTACTTACCGCCTTTTTCTAAATCAAAATTAAGCATATCGAGGTCGCCGTCAAGCGAATCGGTCAACGCGTCGAGCGTATCGCTTATTGAGCGGTCATACACCGCCGATATAAGCCCATCGGGCAGCGTAACCTCAGTCTGTTCGCCGGTCTCCATGCATTTAAGGTTTGCCTTTTTCGACGCGACCTCGTCGTCGCCTATAACGACGGTATATTTCGCACCGATCTTATTAGCGTACTTCATCTGTGCTTTCAGTCCCCTGCCGACTATATCGGTCTCGGCAAAGAAGCCCTCCACACGCAGCATTGCGGCTAGCTTTGCCGCCGTCTGCGCCGCCGCGTCACCCATCGGGGCAAGGTAAACGTCGCAGCTTTTCGCGGACGGGAACTCGCAGCCCTGCGCCTGCATAATCATCAGCAGACGCTCAAGGCCCATTGCAAAGCCGAGCGCGGCGGTTTTCGGACCGCCCATTTCCTCAACCAAGCCGTCGTAGCGGCCGCCGCCGCAAACGGTCGACTGAGCGCCCAAATCGTCCGACACGAACTCAAACACAGTCCTCGTGTAGTAATCAAGGCCGCGGACAATGGTCGGATCGACAGTATAAGCGATACCCATCGAATCGAGGTGCGCCTTGACCTGTTCAAAGTGGGCGCGGCAGTCGTCGCAGATATAATCAAGCACGGTCGGAGCGCCTGCGGCAATCTCCTTGCACACCGGCGATTTGCAGTCAAGAATACGCATGGGATTGCGTTCCAGTCTGCCGCGGCAGGTCTCGCACAGCTCCTGCGAACGGGCGCTGAAGTATTCACGCAAAGCGGCGTAATATTTTGCGCGACATTCGGGACATCCGATCGAATTTATACGGAGCGAAAGATTTTTTACGCCGAGCGTCTCAAACGCCGCCGCTGCAAGTGAAATCAGCTCCGCATCGGCTGACGGCAGAGCCGCGCCGAAGCACTCGACTCCGAACTGGTGAAACTCGCGCAAACGTCCGGCCTGAGGTTTTTCATAACGGTAACATGAGGTAACATAGCTCACCTTTTGCGGCAGCGCCTCGTTATGCAGTCCGTGCTCCAAAAAAGCACGCACAGCCCCTGCCGTTCCCTCCGGTCTGAGGGTTATCGAACGGCCGCCGTTGTCGTCAAAGGTATACATCTCCTTCTGAACAACATCGGTTGTATCACCGACCGAGCGGACAAACAGCTCGGTATGCTCGAAAACGGGCGTACGCATTTCGCGGAAGCCGTACAGCCGCGCGGTCTCCAGCAAAGTGTGCTCAATATGCTGCCAGCGATAGCTGTCAGCCGGCAAAACGTCGCCTGTGCCCCTTATTGCCTGTGTTAAAAGTGCCAAATCCATCACCTTTTCTAAATTTTTATTTAATCGGAAATCTTGTTAAAAGTTATCTTGACATCATGAGAAATTAAAGCTATAATAAGCGTGTAAATAAAAATAATATATTACATTTTAAAGATAACAAAATGTAAAACAGGTATATTCTTAAT
>USQH01000038.1 GCA_900556765.1 uncultured Oscillospiraceae bacterium | reverse complement strand
AGCGAAGGACCGAGCAATACGTCCAGCGAAGGACCGAGCAATACGTCCAGCGAAGGACCGAGCAATCCATCGAGCAATACTTCTTCAGTCGTAGAAACTAAGACTGTTCAGGAGAAACTCGATGCAGGCGAAATTGTTAAGTTCGATAAGTTTGACAATAAGAACTTCATCGGTGATACCGACAAGATCGGCACTAATGGTTTGCTTTATGCTAACGGCAAAGAGGTAAACACCATTTCTCTTGCAGATAAGCTTAATCTTGGTAACCAGTTCCAGGTAACTGCTACTTTTGCCAGAACTAATAAGGATCATAATGCAACAAAGAACTGCTTGGGCGAGAAGTACGAACTTGTTGCCGGCGATGTAGTCCTGAAGGTAGGTAACCTCCAGGAGGGCGTTGCTCAGAATGTTGCAGAGCTTTATGTTAAGGGTCAGAAGATTGGCTATGTACAGCTTGGCGATGATATCAGCGGTACATACGCTATCCGTTACTCTCGTGGTGACGGCACCGATATCGGTAAGCTCTATGTTGTTAGAAACAACGAGACCATGACATGGAACGTAGTTGATTCTACTCTTGTTTCCGTTGACTCTGCTAACGGCGTTACAACTTACTTTAATGTGCCGGTAGCTAATGCTGAATTCAGCAACGCTGAAGTATCTGTTACCGCTGCGGGCAACAACTCTACTGATAAGAGTAACTACGCATACGGTCTGTGGCTTGCTAAAAAGTTCCATTCTACCACTACTACCGGTAGCGGATCTACTGGCTCAAATACCGGCTCAACAACTTCCGGAAACGGCGGTTCAGGAAAGACCGGCGATGACTCAATTAACATCTTGTTCATTGTAATTGCTTTCCTTGCAGCAGGTGCTTGCATTGCCTTTACTGCCAAGAAATCTCGTAAGGCTGAGTAATAGTTTGCTCTCTCATAAATAGATATAGATCAATTCTGATCATTACAATGTTTTCAAGTCTCGGCTGACATTTTTATCAGCCGAGACTTTTGCTATGCAACGCAATTATAGGAGCGGCTCTATATTTTCACTAATATCTTTATAACTGCACCGCTTTTGACATTAGATATCCAATGGTATTATTAATGCCCGTAATTCTTTATAATTTTGATAAATTTAGCTGCAATAATATTGGATGATACTCAATAATTATCGACGGTATAGTGCCCTAAAAAACAATATGTTAACTGCAAAATGGTTTATTGTTTATTTGAATTATTTCATGTAGTTTAATGCAGCACTAATGACACAAATGCAATGATTAAAAGTACCCCTTAACAATGTGGCACATAAGCTTATAAATTAACTGTTTTTATACTCAATGTCAAACTTGCAAAATTAGAAAAATAAAAGCGATTATTAATACTTGTGATGAATACTAAATTCGAAATTTTAATCAAATGGGTTAACTTTAGACTGTGATTATACAAAATTTTTGAAGCTTTAAAAATATATTTAGTTTGCGTATTGCTATAAATATTATTGTTCGCATATTAAGTGATATTAAATTCAAACATTCATGTGAATTGCTGATTTTAATAATGAAAACCTGCTTAAGTTGGAATTTAAGTCAACCTAAATAAATGTAGCTTTTTTAATGTGGATTGCGCCTATTTATCGAACACAGTTTATTACCGTTTAGCTAAAAAAATATCCCTATGCAGGATTGTTGCTCCTGCATAGGGATATATCAGTTTTATTTATACCGTTACGAGTTAATATAGTGAGTTGAATTCAGCATTTTGTTAAACAAATATGATGTAAATTGCTTACTTTATAACTCTAATGCGAATAACTCCCTCGATAGCTTTAATGTCAGCGATCAGCTTGTCATCTGCACTGTCAACATCGAGCATTGTGTAGGCGAAATCCTTTTTCGATTGGTTATTTAGCTTTTCAATGTTAATATTGCAGGCAGAAAATACTCCGGAAATCTGAGTCAGCATATTCGGAACATTTTTGTGAATAACGCAAACACGAATGGCGGTTGAGCGCGGCATTGCAACATTCGGCATATTGACCGAGTTTATGATATTGCCGTTTTCAAGATATTCCTTGATCTCGTCGGCAGCCATAACGGCGCAATTTTCCTCGCTTTCGGCAGTGGAAGCACCGAGGTGCGGAATTGCAATTACGCCATCGACGCCGATCAGATCATCGTTCGGGAAATCGGTAACATATGCGGCAATTTTGCCGTTAGCCAGTGCGTCAATCACAGCACCGCTGTCTACCAAATCACCGCGGGCAAAATTTAAAATGCGAACGCCGTCTTTCATCGTTGCAATTGACTCCGCATTGATGAAACCTTTAGTGTCCGGAGTGAGCGGCACATGAATTGTTATATAATCACATTCTTTGAATATTTCAGTCATATCAGCCGAATGTTTAATGTGACGGGACAACTTCCAAGCGGAGTCGACCGACAAATACGGATCATAACCGTAAACAGTCATACCGAGGGCGTTGGCGGCGTTAGCAACCAAAATGCCGATAGCACCGAGACCGATGACGCCGAGCTTTTTACCCATAATTTCGGGGCCTGCAAAAGCACTCTTGCCTTTTTCAACCATTTTGCCGACTTCAGCGCCGTTGCCCTTGAGCGTTTTTGCCCACTCAATAGCAGGAATGACCTTGCGACTGCACATCAGCATACTGGCAAGAACAAGTTCCTTAACGGCGTTTGCGTTTGCGCCCGGAGTATTGAAAACGACAATACCGTCTTCCGCACATTTGTCGCACGGAATGTTATTTACACCAGCGCCTGCACGAGCGATTGCGAGCAGAGAAGCGGGCATTTCCATGTCGTGCATGGACGCTGAGCGGACCATTATGGCGTCGGGCGCGTCAAAATCGTCGGCACAGGTGTATTTATCGTCAAAGCGTTCAAGACCGATCTTTGAAATTTTATTAAGAGTTTTGATCTGATACATATGAATATCTCCTCAAATTATTTATTAGCTGCTTCAAAATTTTTCATGAACTCGACCAGCTTTTCAACGCCCTCAATAGGCATAGCGTTGTATATGGAGGCTCTCATGCCGCCGACGGTACGATGCCCCTTGATGTTCACAAAGCCTGCGGCGGTTGCTTCCTTGACAAATTTAGCATCAAGATCGGTGTCGCCGGTAATGAACGGCACGTTCATCAGCGAACGGTCTTCGGGAACAACGGTACCCTTGAACATTTCGCTTGAATCGAGGAAATCATAAAGTATCTTAGCCTTTTTCTCGTTGATTTCCTTCATCTTTTCAAGACCGCCGATGTCGTTTTTGATCCACTCGAGCACGAGCTTTGCAATGTAAATGCACCAGCAGGGCGGAGTGTTGAACATCGAACCGTTTTCGGCGTGTGTCGAGTAGTTGAGCATGGTCGGGCAAATATCCATAGCGTTGCCGATCAGATCCTCACGGATAATGACGACTGTGACGCCCGCAGGAGCCATATTTTTCTGTGCACCGGCGTAAAGCATACCGAACTTGGTAACGTCGATCGGCTCGGACAGAATGCAGCTTGAAATATCGGCGACAAGCGGAACATTGCCGGTCTCGGGCAGGGTGTGCCACTTTGTACCGTAAATGGTGTTGTTCATGCAAATGTGGAAGTAATCCGCGTCGGGAGTAAAGGTGGACTTGTCGAGCTTCGGAATGTAGGTAAACACCTTATCCTCAGAAGAAGCGACGATGTTCGCTTTGCCGTAACGGGCAGATTCCTTATAGGCTTTCTTTGCCCACTGACCGGTAATTACGAAGTCGGCCTTGTTGCTTTTGTTCATCAGGTTAAGCGGGATCATGGCAAACTGAGTTGATGCGCCACCCTGTAAGAATAGAACCTTGTAGTTATCGGGAATGTTCATTACTTCGCGGAGCAGTGCCTCAGCCTCGTCGAAAATAGCCTGATATGTTTTAGAGCGATGGGACATCTCCATTACCGACTGACCGGAACCCTTGTAGTCGAGCATTTCCTCGGCTGCGGTTTTGAGTACCTTTTCGGGCAGCATGGACGGGCCCGCGCTGAAATTATAAACTCTGGACATTAATTCTTCCTCCTAAATTATAGTGAAACTTGTATTACATTATATGCCATACAAAATAAAAAGTCAATGGGATTGACATAAAATTAACAAACTTTAATCAAGATATTTTGTTTTATTCTTACATATTGTTAAATTATTAACAATATGCTGTTGTGTAGACTTTTTTTAGGTGCAATGATATAATTAGAAGTAAGTTAACGCAAAATATTTTTTCAATTACAGGAGCGATATGCAGTATGGATAAAAGTGTAAAATCTGTGCTTGATAAACGCATTGATAAGGTCATTTCAAATTTGGAAAAGCGCAATATTAAGGGATATCATGTTACCGACAGAGAGCAATTGTTTGAACTGTTGGACAGGCTTGTTCCTGTCGGCTCGACCGTTTCAAACGGAGGCTCAATGACTCTTGATGAGCTGGGCGTTTTTGACTGGCTGCGTGCACGCGAAGTGAAATACTACGACCGCGCAAACGACGAGCCGCGTAAATGCATGATTGCCGCGTTTGATGCCGACGTTTACCTTACCGGCACAAATGCGATTACTGAAGAAGGAGAACTGTACAACGTCGACGGCAACGGAAACCGTGTTGCCGCGATGATATACGGACCGAAAAGCGTTGTCGTCGTTATCGGTGTGAATAAGATTGTAAAAGATGTCGCCGCTGCCGTAGAACGGGTGAAGAAAATTGCCGCACCGGCTAATACTGTCCGTCTGAATTGTGCTACTCCATGCGCAAAAACGGGCGAGTGCATGAATTGCAATTCACCTGCACGAGTGTGCTGTAACTATGTGGTTATGTCCAATCAGCGTGTGAAAGACCGCCTGAAGGTCATTATCATGGACGAAAGCCTCGGTTATTAAACGGCGGAGAAATAGAATGAAACGATTATTATCGGTTTTGCTGTGCTTTGCAGCGTTGCTTTTCGTATGTTCGTGTGAAGCACAGCCGCAGCCGCCTCAGAGCACAGCCGTAACATCGATGTCAACCGATTTGCCGTCCGAAAACGATCTGAAAGTACATTTCATTAATGTTGGTCAGGGAGACTCATCGTTTATCGAATTTCCCGACGGCTCAACTATGTTGATTGACGCAGGTGAGCGTGAATACGGTTCGGTTGTGCTTTCGTATATTAGGTCGCTGGGATACGATCACATAGATTATCTTGTTGCGACTCATCCTCATTCCGACCACATCGGCGGTATGCACGAGGTGGTCGAGGGGACAAATATCGGTGCGGTATATATGCCTCGCGCTCAGTCGAATACGGCGACATTTGAAAAACTCCTGACTGCAATAAAATCCAAAGGATTAAAGATAGGTCAGGCAAAGGCAGGCGTGAGCATAAAAAAGACTGACAATGTCTCGGTGGATATCCTTTCACCTGTGTCGGATCAATACGACAACCTGAACAATTGGTCAGCGGTAATAATGATAACATACGGCAAAACAAAATATTTATTTATGGGAGATGCCGAGCGTGAGGTAGAGAAACAGCTTTACGATTGCCGTGCTGATGTGGTCAAGGTCGGCCATCACGGCAGCAGCACATCGTCATCGCCTGATTTCATTGCGCGCACCGATGCAAAATATGCGGTGGTGTCTGTAGGCGAGGGAAACAGCTACGGCCATCCTCATAAGGAAACACTGACAGCGTGGCAAAATGCCGGTGCAACTGTTCTGCGGACCGATCAACTCGGAACGATCGTTATCGGGTCAAACGGCACTTTGGTCACGGCGCTCGGCGGCGGGGGCGTGATCAGTTCCGACGCGGTAACCTCGTCAAAGGATGAGCCTGACAACCAATCGAGTAAAGCCCAATACAAGTATGTGCTCAATATAAGCTCTAAAAAGATTCATTTGCCGTCATGCTCGGCGGTTACCGACATGAACGCTGAAAACAGACAGTACACATCAAAAACGCTTAATGAATTGCTTGCAGAGGGCTATTCGGCCTGTGGAAACTGCAAGCCGAGTTAAGGAGATATATATGAAGATAATAATTGACCGGTTCGAGGGTGATTTTGCTGTGGCAGAACTGCCGAACGGAAATATGGTGAATTTGCCGTCGATACTGCTTGAAAACGCATCTGAGGGCGATGTGGTTGAAATAACGGTGCAAAAAGGCGAGACGAAAGCACGCGCCGAACGTATTTCGTCGCTTATGGACGATTTGTTTAATTGAAAAATGCAGCGTAATGGGTGCGGCGTTGCTAAAAAATATATGCGTATTAGCGGTGTGGTCGAATGGCTATGCCGCTCTTTTGTATTTATTATAATGGTATCGCTGTTATTGCGCCTGCTTTAATATGACTGTTGATAAATTCAGCCGAGCTGCAGGTGCCTTCGGCGACAAGTCAATGTACTGTTATATAAAAAGGGTCGGAACAAACCGAAAAACGGTTGGCTCCGACCCTTTTTAGTAAATGTGCGATGTATATAAGGTGTCAGTTTTCGTTTGAATAAAGAATTTGCATTTGCAGCAGTAATATATCCGAAGCGGATATGGCGTTATCACCGTCAAGATCGGCTAAGGTTATATCGACATTATCTGTAATGTTCAAAATATATTGCGACATAATGAGCATATCTAAAGAGTCTACCGTGCCATCGCTGTTCAAATCTCCCGTTTTGAACGGGATGAGCGTTATGGTTTTTCTGACTGAGAATGTGAAACCATCCGCTGTTTCTGCGTGGACAAAGATGTCAAATGCAGTATCGTTCGTGTCGTACCAGTCGGTCTTTATCGTGACGCTGTAAACACCGTTTTCTTCATTTGCAAACGCTTCGCTGCCCATCATAGGAAACTCATATGTGGAGGCCAAATATTTAACTCCTTCGGGAAGCGTAAAAGTAAAGGTGTAATCCTGCTTAGTGCTAACCTTATCGGCACCGATAATGTCGATTTCAGGAATGTCTTTATGTGCAGTTTCGTGGCCGCAGTGCTGACATTTCTGCCAATACTGGCCGTTTTCGCTCTGCCACTCATAGATGTGATCTTCGTTGGTTTCGGTGCCGTAGCGATAGTAACCGTCTTGTACGAAATCATCCGCCCCGATGTAATACTTATTACCGAATATGCCTTCGGCATTCGCTGTAACCGGCATCAGGGCTACTACCATGCAAATCGTGAGTAGAATGCTGAATATGCGTTTTTTCATGCTGTTACCTCCGTTTTTGTAAGTGTAAAATCAAATTTCATTTCAAGTGCCGCAAACAGCTTTTGCATTACGCCGTTTGCTACTGTACGGATATCAATGCTTTTTATGTATGCCAAAACCTTTGCCTGTTCGTCTTCCGGGATTTTATATGCCCGCATGGAAAGAGTCAGAAAACGCTCCAGCTTTCTTTCAAGCGGAAAATGAATACTGCATTTCTTTGCCATATATGCGCGCATGATTCCTGCTGTACCGATTTCCAGCTCGTAAAAGTCGCTCTCGGTATAATCGGGGAAGTACGAACCGAATATATTATGCAGTTCAACCGCTGTGTGCTGATGGATATATTCCGAAGTGTCCTGCAAAGAGTACGCTTCAAGATAAATGTCACGCATATTTTCGTTCAGCTCCGTCAGAACAAGTTGAATTGCCGTTTCTGCCGCGTATGTATATATCGGCGGAAGTTCATTTCCGACAACGCTGCGTGCAGCACCGAACTGTCCGCTGAACATAAATTCAATCAGCTCGCTCAAAACTCCGTCCTTGGTATGAAAAATGTTTTGAAAGGTGCTTACCGAAACTTCTGCTTCGCTGGCAATCTGACTGATCGGCGTCGAATGATATCCCTGCTCCAGAAACAGGCAAACGCAAACCGACAGAATCCGATTTTTTGTTTCAAGACTGCTTTTTCTTAATGTCACTTACTGCCTCCTTGATAAATACTTGATATGCATATCAAGTATAACATATTTTGCAAAACATGCAAGTGTTATTTAAAATCAACCCTTACAATTTTGCAAACATATTCGCACGACTGGATAAAGCACCATAATTCCTGAATAATATTGAAAACGGTGAAGAAATCACAGGCAATAGCCGTTTTTTGGTAGCTATCGCCCGTGGTTCGTGTGTAAATGATTTTATTTAAGTTTCACCCAAATTTCGATACGATTTTCAAAGTGTTTTGCAATACACCGTACAAATTGTGTTTGCCGCTTGTTTTCGAAAACATTTGGCGCGGTATCTCATCGTTTTTGCGGCGCGTTTGGTATTATTGCATAATGTAATTACAATAATATAACGGAGGTGAATTTTAAAATGAAAAAATATGTTTGTGAAGCGTGTGGATGGGTCTACGACGAAGCAAAGGGCGATCCCGACAACGGTATTGCGCCGGGAACCAAATTTGAAGATCTGCCGGATGATTTTAAGTGTCCGTTGTGCGGTGTAGGCAAAGATATGTTCTCCGAGCAATAAAAATCAAAATGATAATTAAATGTAACATGATAACAAAAAAACAACCACTGTAAAAAACAGCGGTTGTTTGTGTCGGCGTCGCCCTATCTTTCCGTGGCATCACTACCAAAGTATTTTCGGCACAGATGAGCTTAACTTCCGTGTTCGGTATGGGAACGGGTGTACCCTCATCGCCATAGACACCGACTTACGACAGGCATTATAATACCATATCGTCGGGCGTATGTCAAGCATTATTTTTATTGTTTTACAAAAATAATTATTTCAGCGGTGATTTGACGGCGTCTGGATGCATTGCGGAGGCCATAATCTCAACTCCAAGCGCGATGTTTTCTCCGTACCGTTCAAAATAAAGAGGGCTAAGTGCGGTAACATTGCCGTTCTTGACAGCTTTGGTGGAGGCAAGTATCTTATCGTTTTTTACGGTGTCCACCATGTCGGCAGGGCAGAATATATATTCGGGATCAGCCTTTGCCACGGCTGTAAAATCCATGGCATATTGATCACCGGCTGCATTTTTGCCGCCGGCAAATGTCAGCATTTGATCGGCGAATGTGCCTTTTGCAGCGGCAATGCCTGCGTCAAGCAGTATCACAGCGTCGGCGGCCTTGTCACCGACTTTTTTCCTTACCGACTGCACTCGTTCATCTATGCGTGCAAATGTGTTTTCGGCGTTGCTTTTTCCTGTCGAATAACCGCTGAATATCGATGCTACCGACTCGTAAAATGTTTCAAGTTCGCTGTAATCGGTTACAACGGGAGTTATAATAAGAGTTTTCTTTTCATCGGAAAGTAGTTTTCTTGCACTGTCCGGCATTGAACCGTCGGTCAGTACATATTCGGCGTCACTGGCGATTATCTTATCAACGTCGGGCATGGCGCTGCTGCCGTATGTCGCGAGTCCGCGGGAATTATTGCAGTTTTCAGACACGCCGCAAAGCTGTGCATCGGAACCGAGCGTATAAATCACATCGGTGACTGCCGGGGAGAGAGAAATGACCTTTTGCGGACATTTCGCAATCTCAACGCCCCATACCGTTACCGGATAGTCGCCGCCTGTGACATTGTTGATGGCGTTTTCATCGCAGGAGCCGAGCGTTATCAGCAGCGTTGCCGCTGCTATGACAGACAAAAGCTTTCGCATAAACCTTTTGACCGTTCCTTTCATATCATTTTGTTAAAAATGGCGATTATTTTGTGCTTTTCTCCGTTGTCATTTATGCCTTCAATACGCGCACCGTTGCCGCTCATCAGCAGGCTTGCACGTAGGCTGTTGACCGTGCAGCGAAAGGTTTCGGTGCCGTTGGAGATGATGGAGACGTGGTCGTCGTATGTGAAATTCGCACAGCCTCCGCGCCCGAGCAGCTTTTCCGTGCCATCGGGCAGTATCTCCGTTACGGTGGAAAAACTCTTTCCCTCAATGTCGCGTATTGTTGCGATCGAATCGGGATCGGCCTTTATTTTCGGCGTGCGTTCTTTTCTTTTGAAAAACATGATTATTTATCCTCTTGAGATTTGTTTTTCTTACGGCGGAGCGACTTTTTAAGCTTTTCCGTGCCGTTCGGATTGTCAACATAGGCAGCGATCGCTTTATTCCAGTCCTCATTAGACATGATGTAGTCTGCATCACCTTTGTTTTGTTCGTAAATAGCGGTTACAATGTCGTCGTATTTTTTGTTTATGGCTTTTTTCTCGCCGCGGATGACGCACATAATGTATATAATTGACAGCAGCGAGACCAGCGACGGTAAAAGGTAAATCAAAAAGTATTTTATCGGGCTGGCGAAAAGCTCAACGGCGCTTTTGCCGGCGATAAACATTATAGTCATCGGTACAGTGGCAAAAGCGGTCGCGGCGAAAGAGAAAAGATAGCAGTTATCCTTGCCCGGCTTGTACACCGTTATCAGTATTGCCGCCGCGAGCAGTACTATTGCGATCACCGACATATTGCGAAACTGAGTTTTCATGCCTACGTCGATGACCGCTGTCTTTATCTCCAGCGCCTGCTGACAAGCAAAGAAATTTATCAGATATAACATAATATTTACGCCTGCTCCGATGTAGAACAGGACATGCGATGCGGAATAAAATCCGCTCGGTCTGCGTCGAAAAGCGCCGACGGTATTCCTTCTGTTTTCGCAAGCGAGATCACGCGCCCGTTTTAACAGCACTTCGTTTTGTATGTTATATCGGTTTTTCATGGCCTTTATCCTTTCGTCAGCACTGATGATTTTATCGGATAGTCACACGCTGCACGGCATTATTTGTACAGCGGGTATTTCGCGCAGATGTCTGCAACTCCGCTTTTAATACTCTCGGCGGATGCGTCATAGTCGTATACCGCTTTTGAAATAAATTCGCCGATCTTCGTAAAGTCGTCGGCTTCCAGTCCGCGTGATGTTGCGGCAGGCGTTCCGACGCGCAGTCCGCTGGTTACGAACGGCTTTTCGGGATCGTTCGGAATGGCGTTTTTATTGGCGGTAATGTTGACCTCGTCGAGGCGATGCTCCAGCTCCTTGCCGGTCACACCTGTGCCGCGCAGGTCGAGCAGAATGAGGTGATTGTCCGTGCCGCCCGATACCATATTGATGTTGTTGGCTTTCAGCGACTCGGCGAGAGCCTGTGCGTTGGTAATAATGCGCTTCTGATACACTTTGAACTCGTCGGTCAGCGCTTCACCGAGGCAAACCGCCTTTGCAGCTATGGTATGCATCAGCGGACCGCCCTGCGTGCCGGGGAATATGGCTTTGTCGATCGCCTTTGCATACTCCTCCTTGCACAGGATCATACCGCCGCGCGGACCGCGGAGAGTTTTATGAGTGGTGGTTGTAACGATATCTGCGTACTCGACGGGATTCATGTGCAGTCCGGCTGCGATAAGTCCGGCAATGTGAGCCATATCGACCATCATGATGGCGCCGACCTCGTCGCATATGTCGCGGATGATATCGAAACGAATCGCGCGCGGATATGCGGAAGCACCCGAAACGATCAGCTTCGGCTTGTTTTCCTTTGCAATACGGCGCATTTCGTCGTAATCAATGTATCCGTCGTCTCCGACGCCGTAGGGAACGAAATTGTAGCTCTTTCCCGAGTAGTTGACGGGCGAGCCGTGGGTCAGGTGACCGCCGTGGGCAAGATTCATGCCCATTACCGTGTCACCGTGCTCAAGCAGTGCAAAATAAACTGCGGTGTTAGCCTGTGCGCCCGAATGAGGCTGTACATTGGCGTGTTCGGCGCCGAACAGCTTTTTGGCACGGTCTCTTGCGATATC
>USQH01000037.1 GCA_900556765.1 uncultured Oscillospiraceae bacterium | reverse complement strand
CTGATCCATCTGGGTGACGGAGCCACCTTGATGTTTTTTACCACGCGCGCCATGTATCGCTTGCACAGAGCTGTCTCGACAGATACCTTAAGCATATCGGCGATGTTGCCGCCGTGCTCGGTAACGACAGGCGTATGTCCCTTGAACGGTTTGTCGAATGTGACCGCCGTTTCACGGGCAAGACCGATGACCGACAGGCAGTCGGGACGATTTGAGGTTATTTCAAACTCAACGACGGTGTCGTCCAGTCCTATTGCTTTCTTTACGTCGTCACCCGGCTTGCAGTCCTCCTGCAATACGAAAATGCCGTCCTCTATCGCATACGGAAAATCGCCGTGCGTCACACCGAGCTCGGCGATAGAGCACATCATGCCCTGGCTGAGAACACCGCGCAGCTTACCCTTTTTGATTTTTACGCCGTTCGGCAGATTGGCACCGTCGGTCGCAACGGGAACAAGATCGCCGACTGTCAGATTTTTAGCGCCGGTGACGATCTGTAACTGCTCGTCACCCATATCAAGCTGACATATGACCAGCTTGTCAGCGTCGGGGTGCTTTTCGATCGACAGCACGCGTCCGACCTTTACTCCGGTAATCTCCTCAGCCTCGACCGAATAACCCTCTACCTTAGAACCGCTCATTGTCAGCGCTTCGCTGTAATCGTGCGGTGTAACGTCGATATCTACAAATTCTTTTAACCATCTCATTGAAAGATCCATTGTCAAAGCACCTCCTTAAAACTGATTGAGGAATCTGATGTCGTTTTCAAACAGCAGACGCATATCATCAATGTTGAAACGGCGCATAACTATGCGCTCAAGTCCGAGGCCGAAAGCAAATCCGCTGTATTCCTCGGGGTCGATACCGCAGTTTTCGAGAACCTTAGGATGCACCATTCCGCAGCCGAGTATCTCTATCCAGCCCTCGCCCTTGCACAGGCGGCATCCCTTGCCGCCGCAGTTAAAGCACATCGTATCCATTTCGGCGGACGGCTCGGTAAATGGGAAATGATGCGGACGGAAGCGGAATACAGAGTCATCGCCGTACAGGCGCTTTGCAAAGTCCTCCAGCGTACCTTTCAGGTCACCCATGGTAATTCCCTTGTCGACAACCAGACCCTCGATCTGATGGAAAACAGGGGAGTGAGTAGCGTCAACGGCGTCGGAGCGGTATACGCGTCCGGGTGAAATAATGCGAATGGGGGGCTTTTGCTTTTCCATAACGCGTACCTGAACGGGAGATGTCTGCGTACGCAGCAGAATATTATCTGTAATGTAGAAGGTGTCCTGTGTATCGCGCGCCGGATGGTCCTTCGGAATGTTGAGCGCCTCAAAGTTGTAGTAATCCAGCTCGACCTCAGGTCCCTCGGCAATGTCAAATCCCATTCCGAGGAATATTTCCTTTATTTCGTCCAAAACGATGTTGAGCGGATGCTTTTGGCCGAGAGTAACGGCTCTGCCGGGCATTGTAACGTCAATGGTCTCAAGCTCCAGACGCTTTGATGCGGCTGCCGCTTTCAGCTTTGCGCTTTTTTCGGATATCTCCTGTTCAAGAAATGCGCGCACCTGATTGGCAAGCTGACCTATCATGGGCCTTTCTTCGGCGGACAGACCGCCCATTTGCTTCAAAACGGCAGTCAGCTCACCTTTTTTTCCGAGAAAACGGATTCGCAGTGCTTCGATGTCCTGCTCGGACTTTGCCGACAGGAGAGCCTGCTCCGCCATTTCGCGGATGTGCTTGATCTGTTCTTTCATCATTTATCACCTCATGCTGTATTATCAAAAAAACAAAAACGTCCCTTGCTCCCCGAAAGAGGGAACAAGGGACGAAATAAACGGTTATTCCGCGGTACCACCCTGTATTAAAGCTACATATGAGCAATCACTCGTTTGACCGTTAACGGTGTCGTGCGCCGTCGCAGCCTACTCACACACGAGACGGTGTTTTGAGCCACGCCGCTCCGAAGTGAACTTCGCCGATATTCGCCGTCGGTGTGCTTTCAGCCGATGACACACCGTCTCTGACCGCCGAGCAGTATCGGTTACTTTTCTTCATCAATGCGTTATGGCAATATTCTAACACTGTTTATCCCGCTTTTCAAGTCTTTTTCAAAAAACGGCTCGTTTTTTTGACGATATGGTCTTAACAGTGCCGATCAATCGGTCAATGTCCTGCCTGCTCGTAAACACCGACGGGCATACTCTGACCGTTCCGCTTTCGATTGTACCTATGCGTTTGTGCGCTAACGGCGCGCAGTGCAGACCGGCACGGGTGGCAAATCCGGCTCGGCTAAGCGTATTCGCTGCTTCGACGCTGTTCATTCCGGTTATGTTAAAGGAAAGAACGGGAACGTAGTTTTCGTCCGGCATCGGCGTATAGAGATTGACCCCCGGCACTGTTCGCAGCGATTTATACAAATGTCGGATAAGCTCCATTTCGTGACTGTAAATTTTAGCGGTGCCTTTGCTGTTTACAAAGTCGATTCCCGCTCCGAGCCCGATTATACCCGGCACATTGATCGTACCGCTTTCCAGCATTTCTGGCAGCTCGCGCGGCTGATAGAGCATAATCGACGCCGTGCCCGTTCCGCCTTCGATTATGGTGTCAAGCCCGTTGTCGGCACAAATCAGCACGCCGGTGCCCATTGGTGCGTATAATCCCTTGTGAGCGGCTATGCACAGATAGTCAATGTTCATTTTTTGCATATTTATGTCGCAGACGCCTGCCATTTGTGCCGCGTCAACTACGAATATTGCTCCGTACTGTTTGCACATCATGCCGATTTCTTCAAGCGGCATTTTCAGCCCGATCACGTTTGATGCAGCGGTGCATATGACCAACCGCGTGTTTGGGTTTATCATACGCGCAAAGGAGCGGATGGTCGCCTCACGGTCGTCGGGATATGCCTCGGCAATGTCATAATGTACGCCTGCTTTTTTCAGCTTTTCAAGCGGCCGCATGACAGCGTTGTGTTCAAATGAGGAGGTGACAACGCGGTCGCCTTTATTCAGCAGCCCTTTCAGCACATAGTTGACGGCGTGTGTGCAGTTGAGCGTGAACACGACGTTTTCAACCGACGGCGCGCCGAACATTTCGGCAAGCTTTTCACGTGTGTTATATACAGCTATTGCCGTGTTTTGCGACAGTGCGTGACCGCTTCTGCCGGGATTCGCCATCGTTTTGATCGAGTCGGCGGCAGCCCTCGCCACCGACTGCGGCTTTGGAAAGGTAGTTGCCGCGTTGTCAAGATATATCATATATCCAACCTCCGGAAATAATTTATTGTCTGTGGGTAGTTCCGATAACCTTAATGCCGGCTGAAGTAACAATTTTCAGTGCGGCGTCGAGTCGGTCGCCTACAGCAATGCTGTAACCGCATCCTGCGGTGTCCAGATTACCGGGCGTTTTTTCGATGGTCGCTCTGAAGCCTCTTTTTTTCAGCAGATCCCTTCCCCGGATGGCGTGGGTGATCGAACTTACCATGATCAAGCTTGTGCCCACAAGAGTTAACCTGCCTTTCTCAGTTCGGGAATGAGCGCTCGTTGCATTCAATAACAGAATATGCAGCCGCATGGCATTTTGACAAAAAAAGTAAAGAGCCGACGGATATTTCCGTCAGCTCTTTGTATTATATAAATGTTATTTTAAGTTTAAACCGTTAATACTTAATTTCGATTCCGTAAACGCCGTGTGCGGGTATCTCAAAGCTGATTGTAAGAACATCTCCGTCAAGCTGATAGTCGGCTTTTTCCTCGACAAGCTCGGCTTTTTCGGCAATGGTGCGAAGGGTGTCGCCGTAAACGTATTCGGGAGCACCAAGCTCTTTCCATACGTTCTTTGCATTGGCATGATTATCGTCAGACTTGCAAACGGTGACCGAGCTCACGCTGTCGATACCTGAAATTTTGATGCTGACATCTTCGGCTTTGATCTCACCCTCGGGTACGTTATGGTTGAATACAACAAGTGCTAAGCCGTTGTCCTTTTCGGTTGCAATGACCTCAACGGTGTCACCGTCTTTGTAGCCATCTACCGGAAGACGTTTGTTACCAAGTGCGTGCATCATTTCGAAAGTATGATATGTGGGTTTTTTAATGCCGTGATAGGTCTGCAATCCGAATCCGCCGTGAAACTCACCCGGAAGCTGGCAGTTTTCCTCAAAAATATCCGTAAATGTCCACCAGGCGTAGGCGTCGACCAGACCGTCATTGTCGGAGAGCGCCTTTGCGACCAAGCCGGCGGCGTAGTTTTCGTCGTGCTGAGCTTCGCCTATAACGGCAGAGGAATTCCATTCGGTGTAAAGCAGGGGGTATTTACCGGCTTCCAGCTTTGCGCGTGCCGTCATTTTCTTAAGTATACCGCGCTCATACTTGCCCATCAGGTGACCGAGCTTTTTCCAAAATTCATCCATGCTCATGTCTTGATTTTTCCACAGCGGATCGTCTGAGGGATAGTGATGAGTTGAAACAAAGTCAAGCGGAACATTGTTGCTCTCGCAGTAATTTATCATGTCGGGTATCCACGCGTTGACCGATGTTGAGGGACCGCCGACACGCAGATTTTCGTCAACCTTTTTTATAGCAAATGCGGCGTGCTTATACAGCTCGAAGTAATCCTCTTTTGTCCCTGCAAAGAAGAAATCGAGATTTGGTTCGTTCCACACTTCAAAGTACCATGTTTTAACCTCGTCGATTCCGAAACGGTCGACGCAGTGCTGAGTGAATTTTTCAATCAGTTCCGACCAGTATTTGTAATCGATTGGAAGTGTAACGTTTCCTTTGTAATGAAAGCAGGTTTGTGTTCCGCTTGCTATGGCAGTGGGCATAAATCCCAGCTCGACAATCGGTTTCATGCCGATCGAAAGCAGATATTCAAAAATATTGTCGGAGTTTACAAAATTGTACACAAGTTCAATGACCTTGGGATCCTTGTTCCACTTCTTTTTGAGAATACACATATCGTCGTTAAATATGCCGTGAAAACGAACATATTCAAATCCCAGCTCGTCATGCGCACGCTTTAACTGCTCGCGGTAATCGGCACGCAGAGCGGTATATGCGTGGCAGCTGCCGACGCACTTTTCCCAGTAGTGGGGGAATTCGGTGGAGTTGCTTTTGCTGTTGATGTTAAATATCATGGCCGTATCTCCTTATGATATATGTAAATATAACATTTAAAGTTATATTTATAAATCTATATTTTTCATGGAGTATGATACATCAAATACGTGATGATTGTCAATGATTTTCGTAAATAGCCGTTGAAAGATTTAAAACTGCGCGATATAATAAAGTTTAGATGATAGTATGGGGTGTTGAAGTATGAAAAAATCGTTTGCTTTAGCGTTATCATTTACAATATTTATATTACTTTTATCGATTTGCTCGTGTAACGACCGCGATAACGTTCAGGATTCAAGCGCTCCGTCCCGCAGTCAACAAGAAAACAGCACTATTCATGTTGACGGAATCGATGCAGATGTTGAATACACATTTGTGACCGGCGAAATGGGTTATACTATCGGTTACGACAAATCTCGTTTCAAACGCTCGGCTGTTGACGGAAAGGATGTTTTTTCATCGAACGACTCCGCAAAACTGGAAATATCGCTTTCCGACGGAAAAACGGTTGATGCCAGTGTTGAACAGTTTAGAGTGCAGATGGTCGACGGCGGTATGACGGTCAGCGAATCGAAATCGGTCACGGTTGGGACAGAGTACTATTCTGCGCGTTATTTATCTGCAGAGGGCGTGGAAAGCAAATGTGAGTGCTACTTTATTCCCGTCGAAAACGAATGCCTTGTGCTCACGTTCCGCTTTTCCGAAAACACCGGCGACGGCGACAAAGCGCGTCTGCTTGCCATGCTTGATACCCTTACCATTGCTTAAATCGGCGCAATGCAAAGATGCTTAACTGCAAATTATTATGTAAACCGCACAATAACGATTCAATCGACAAAAAGATGTCACTGATTGTGACATCTTTTTTTGTTTGCGGTGAATATAATTAAATCAGTGAGGCGATAAGCATGACTGTATACGCCGATATTTTGATTTTAATAAATACATATGTTGATTTTTTCATACTGCTTGCATCGTCGGCTTTACTGCGAAGCAGGGCGCGCCTGTGGCGAATGTTGCTCGCCGCATTTTGCGGAGGCGTCGGCTCGCTTATCATCCTGATACCGCAAAACAGCGAGCTGTTGTCGAGTCTGATTCAACTTTTGCTTGCCGCAATTATCGTAGCTGCAGCTTTCGGTTTTTCGCGCCCTATGGTGTTTTTAAAACGGCTGACTGTGTTTTTTTGCACATCAATGTTGTTCAGCGGAGCGGTTTATTGCATTTGGCTTGCGTTTAAGCCGGAACGGCTGATAATAAACAACTCGGTAATCTACTTCGATGTTTCTGCGGTAGGCTTAATAATTGCGTCTGCGGCAATATACGGCATGATAATGCTTGTTCGGTTTATTAACGGAGGATTCGGTAAAAAGGAACGGCGTTTTGTCGATCTTTCTGTAACGCATAACGGAGTGAGCGCAAAATGCAATTGCCTGCTCGACACGGGCAATATGCTGCGCGACTGCTTTTCGGATATGCCGGTCGCCGTGGTCGACAGCAATATATCAAATAAGCTGGGTATAGACTTTTCAAACCCGGATGAGGCGGAAATAAAACGAAACAAAATTCGCTTTATCCCGTTCAATACAATTGGGGAAGAGGGACTGATGCCGGTGTTTAAGCCCGATGGTCTGCTGATCGACGGCAAGGCCGCCGACGGAGTTTTGATAGGAATCTCATCACGCCGATTTGACAGCGAATATGACGCTGTTGCAAATTACGATATTGTTTAGGAGTCTTTGAAATGTTCAAACAAATACGCGCACTATTGCTCAAACTATTATGTAAACTTAACCCGTCTGTTCAGGTGCATTATATTAACGGACCTGAACTGTTACCGCCGCCGCTTTCAAAGGACGAGGAAATGCATTTGCTTGCGCGTTACTCCAACGGCGACGAGACGGTGCGCGACAAGCTTATAGTGCATAATTTGCGACTCGTCGTGTACATAGCCCGTAAATTTGAGGGCGGTTCGTCAAATGTGGAGGACCTGATATCAATAGGAACCATTGGACTTATAAAAGCGGTCAAAACATTTTGTCCCGACAGAAATATTAAGCTTGCAACATATGCCTCACGCTGTATCGAAAACGAAATACTTATGCATCTTCGCAAAACGTCGTCGCTGAAGGCGGAGGTGTCGATCGACGAGCCGCTTAATGTCGACTGGGACGGCAACGAGTTGTTGCTTTCCGATGTTCTCGGAAGCGACGGCGAGGAGGTCAATCGCGGCATTGAGACTGACGATGAAGCGCGGCTGCTGCACAGCCTGATTGACAAACTCAACCCGCGTGAAAAGCTGATTATGCAGCTTCGCTTTGGATTTGACGGATACAAGGAACACACGCAAAAGGAAGTTGCCGACCAGCTCGGAATATCACAGTCGTACATTTCACGCCTTGAAAAAAAGATAATCGAGCGGCTTAAGCAGGAAATAGAGTACACGGAGCGATGCGTTACCGGAGCCTTATAACAATTAACACGATTTAACACGATGTTGAAAAAGTACCTGTATAGAAAAGCACCTGTCGTTTTTGTACTGCACACACAATACGTGGCAGTTCATTTTGTACGACAGGCGCTTTTTCGTTATTTATTCGATTCCGCGTCGGGAGCTGCATATTTGCTTGGCGTAATGCCCTTGATCCTCTTGAAAACGCGGGAAAAATACAGAGGATCGGTAAATCCTGCGGAATAAGCAGTCTCGCTGACATTGGTGCTGTGCTCATGCAGCAACTCGCAGGCAATGTTGATGCGGTATTTTATCAGGTATTCGTTCGGCGTAATGCCGAGCTGCTTCATAAACAGCCTGTACAAATGGCTGCGGCTTATACCTGCGGCGTCGGCAATATCGACTATGCTTATCGGGCGCGAATAGTTGTGCTCGATGTATCTTACCGCCAACTCTATGTAGTCGGTGCCGCTGTGATGAATTTGGTTTTCGTTTCCGCTGACTTTTATCAGATAGGCGAGAAACTTGTATATACAGCCGGACATATAAACTTCGTCTGACAGTTTGCTGCCGTTGGCGTCATATATTTCGCGTATCATTTCGGTAACCTTTTCGATGTCGTTACAGTGAAAGCACGGATTGCTGCCGAATCCGGCGGCGTTTGTCAGCCTTGCCGCGTCGACGCCGTTGAATCCGACCCAGCAGTATTCCCACGGCTCGCTGCCGTCTGCTTCATAGTAAGCCATGGTGTCGGGCATTGTTAAAAAACCGTCTCCTGCGCTTAGATTATATTTATCCTTGCCGCATACAAATGTACCTTTGCCCGATGCAACAAAATGTAATAGATAGTGGTTGCGTATGGCGGGACCCCAAGAGTGGTGCGGTTCGCATTTTTGAAAACCGCAGTTATAAACCGATAAACCGAGACTCTCGTGATACAAAGTTTTGAATGAGTGCTTGAAGTTTTCGGACATGGTAACACCTCTTTTACTACTAATAATAACCTATTTCTCGAACTTGTGCAACAAAAATGCATAAAAGTGATAAAATTGATATTGCAACCATATGCACATTCTGCTATTATTAGTATAACTATCATAATGGAGTAGAATGGTCACAATTTGTGAGGAGTGTTAATATGAAGCTTGCCCAAATTAAAGAAAATCTGATTTCCGGTAAATTCGGCGATTTGTTCGCGTCGCTGTATACGAATATAAACGAGAGTACCGAGCGCTACGGCGCAGCGTGCGATCGATTTGCCCATTATTTCGGCGCGGAACGCGAAGTTGAACTGTTCAGTGCTCCCGGAAGAACTGAGGTCGGAGGTAACCATACCGATCATCAGCTCGGATGCGTTTTGGCGGGCAGCGTCAACCTCGATGTTATTGCCGTCGTTGCCAAAAATGACGACGGTATTATCAGAATTAAATCAAAGGGCTTTGACATGGATACGGTCGATACCGCCGTTCTCGAACCGATTGAGAGCGAAAAGGAAATGTCAGCTTCGCTTATTCGCGGCGTTTGCGCCCGCATAAAACAGCTTGGCTACAATATCGGCGGCTTTGATGCATATACTACTTCAAACGTATTCAAGGGCTCCGGACTTTCCTCATCCGCCGCTTTCGAGGTGCTGGTAGGAACTATCATCAGCCATGTGTATAACAACGGAGCGATCGACGCCGTTACCGTTGCGAAATGCTCGCAGTATGCCGAAAACGTATTTTTCGGAAAACCGAGCGGACTTATGGACCAGATGGCAAGCTCGGTAGGCGGTTTTGTCGGCATTGATTTTGCCGATACCGAGAACCCGATCATTGAAAAAGTCGACTTTGATTTTGCCGCGCAGAATCATTCCTTGTGTATTGTAAACACCGGCGGTAACCACGCCGACCTCACCTGTGAATATGCCGCCATTCCGAACGAAATGCGCAGTGTTGCCGCTTATTTCGGCAAAACGGCTCTCCGCAATGTGGACGAAAATGCGTTTTACGCAGCCATTCCTCAGCTTCGTGAAAAGTGCGGTGACCGTGCTGTTTTGAGAGCCATTCATTTCTTTGACGACAACCGCCGCGCGGTAGAGGAAAAGACGGCGCTTAAGAATAATGATTTTGCGTCCTTCCTGCACCTCGTCCGCGAGTCCGGCCGCTCGTCCTATATGTATCTGCAAAATGTATATGCGTCGTCCGCACCTCAGGAGCAGGGGCTTTCGCTTGCATTGGCTCTGACCGATCGCGTTCTCGGCGACAGGGGAGCTTTCCGCGTACACGGCGGCGGCTTCGGCGGTACGATACAGGCATTTGTGCCCAACGATATGCTGGATAACTACATAGCCGCTATCGAGAGCGTTTTCGGCGCCGGCAATTGTCATGTGCTGAAAATTCGACCGGTCGGCGGTATCAAGGTGTCGTGTGAATGAGCTTTCAGTGCCGATAACCGATAATGATATAAATACTGATTTTGTTTAATTACAGATCCGAAAAAGGAGATTTTTGATATGGCAGAGCTTCGTTATCATCCGCTTATTAAAGACTGGGTCATGATCGCATCCAATCGTCAGGGCAGACCCAATATGCCAAAGGATTGGTGCCCGTTTTGTCCCGGATCGGGTAAGGTGCCCGACCACTTCGACGTGCTGAAGTACGACAATGATTTTCCCGCACTGTCCCAGAATCCGCCCGAACCCGACGATGTGGCAAACGACTTTTTTAAGGTCAAGCCCGCGTACGGCAAGTGCGAAGTTATACTTTATTCTCCCGAGCATACAATAACACTTCCCGAGCTGCCCGTTGATCATATTTCAAAACTGGTCGATCTTTGGTGCGAGCGCTTTACGGCAATTTCCGCCGATGAGAATATAAAATATGTTTTCATTTTTGAAAACAGGGGAGAGCTGGTCGGCGTTTCGATGCCTCATCCGCACGGACAGATTTACGGCTATTCGGTGATTCCGAAAAAGCTTCAGCTCGAGCTTGAATCGTCAAAGGAGTACTTTGATGAAAACGGCGAGTGCCTTTTCTGCAAAATGCTGGACGAGGAAAAATCCGCCGATAAACGCGTTATTTTCGAGAATGACCATTTTGTTGTATTCCTGCCTTTCTTTGTCGAGTATCCGTATGGCGTGTATATTATGTCAAAGCGCCATGTCGGCACTATTTCCGAGCTGACCGCAGAGGAAAAGGTTTCGCTTGCAGAGACGCTGAAGCTCACAACAGGTATGCTCGACAGCCTGTTTGATTACAAATTCCCGTATATGATGTGCATGCATAACGCGCCGGTCAACAGCGGTGACACATCAGATTATTATCATTTCCATATTGAGTTTTTCCCGCCGATGCGTTCCGCCGATAAGCAGAAATTCAACGCGTCGTCAGAGACGGGAGCATGGGCGCACTGCAATCCTACCGCACCTGAAGAAAAAGCGGTTGAACTGCGTGCAGCACTCGAAAAGTATAAAAAAACACTGGAGGGCTGATTAAATGGATGGTATCAGACTTGCAACCGATATAAGCAATATGTCTACCGGTGAGTTGTCGGCGGTAACAACGCTGTCCGGATTGGTAATCGTTTTTTCAATGTTGCTTTTGTTAGTACTTGTAATTTGTGTTTTCGGCTGGGTCGGTTCTGCGGTCGGCAAAAACGCCGCAGGAATAGCTGAAAAAAAGGCAAAAAAAGCCGAGAAAAAAACTGAAAAGAAGGCAAAGAAAGCTGAAAAAGCTGCTGATGCCGCTGCCGCAGAGCCTGCTGCACAGGTCCCTGTCATCACTGTTGAGTCCGATGACGATACGGAGATTATTGCAGTTATATCCGCGGCGGTTGCAATGATGTACGAGGGAACCGGCATAAAGCCGGTTATCCGCTCGGTCAAGCCGTCCGCGTCGTCACGTTCCGCATGGGCACGCGCCGGAATCAACGATAACGTGCGTGCGTTTTAAGGGAGGTAGTTGTATATAATGAGTATTTGGACAAGCTTTCTCGATGTCGTTAACGGCATCCTGAACGAATCGGGTTTTGCCAGCTTTTTTGTTGGCGACGGTTACAAAAACCTGATAATGATATGTGTTGCGTGCGGCTTACTCGTTCTTGCAATCAAATTTGAGTTCGAACCGCTGCTTCTTTTGCCGATCGCTTTCGGCATGCTGCTTGCAAATTTGCCCGGCGCCGACCTTTTCCATCCCGAGTTCTTTGATACGGCAAA
>USQH01000036.1 GCA_900556765.1 uncultured Oscillospiraceae bacterium | reverse complement strand
ATCGTTTCCGCCGAGGAGCCGATATGCACCGTGCATATCTATTCGCCCAGCGAATTTGTCGGCGCGATAATGGAACTGTGCCAGCAGCGCCGCGGCGAATTTAAGGATATGCAGTATGTCGGCACAGAGCGCGTCGATATTCACTATATTCTGCCGCTTAACGAGATCGTCTACGACTTTTTCGACGCGCTGAAATCGCGCACACGCGGCTATGCGTCGTACGATTATCTGCCAAACGGGTATCAGAAATCGAATTTGGTCAAGCTGGACGTTTTGCTCAACGGTGACATTGTCGATGCGCTGTCGTTCATCGTCCATGCCGACAATTCCTATGCGCGCGCACGGCGTATCGCCGAAAAGCTGAAGGAACATATTCCGCGCCAGTTGTTCGAGGTGCCGGTGCAGGTCGCTGTCGGCGGCAAGGTCATCGCCCGCGAGACGGTAAAGGCAATGCGAAAGGACGTGCTTGCCAAGTGCTACGGCGGCGATATTACGCGAAAGAAAAAGCTGCTTGAAAAGCAGAAGGAAGGCAAAAAGCGCATGCGTCAGCTTGGCTCTGTCGAGGTGCCGCAGGAGGCGTTTATGGCAGTTCTTAAGCTGGACGAATAACGCGCACAGCACCGCGGATCTTGTTATTTGTACCGCACCGCGCGCACGACCCACTAAACACGCCTTGACCGCGCAACGGCACGCGGCGCACGCAAATATGTAAATTACAACCATACAATTGCGTCCCAAATTTCTGCATGCACTGCGCGACCTACCAAATACACGGCAGCATATTCTCCCTTGGTGTTTGCCGCGCCGATTTAATGCGCTCGACACCGCACAACTGTACTCACAACCATGTGATCTCTTGCACCGGGAACTCACGCGTTGCAAATGTGCAAATATTAATCGCACAACATCTCTAAATAACACACTGCATGACTCAGGTTCACAAACCACGCCGTAAACCGCGCCGTGCAACTCAGGGTTACAGACCATGACTTAAGTTCACGCACCTAAGACACGATTTATGCGCTGTGCAACATTCACCGCTGCGACCCAATTCACGCGCCGTAAACCATTTTTGACAAGGGGACAAAACACGGTTGAATTTACACGAAAGCATTGCTCTTTTTACGCGGTAAATTAAAAAAGGACAATTTTTTATAATTATAACAAGAAAAGCCTCCCTTTTGGCAAGGGAGGCTTTTGAGTTGGTATCGTTTCAAAATAATTTATGCCGCTGTAATGCATGTTGTTTGTGCGTTTTGAATCAGAAATCGACGCGGACGCGGTAAATGCTTCCGCAGTCGGTGCTGGCGCCGTCAACATATCGCGCTCCCGCACCGAAAACAAATGTGCCGTCGACATACTCCATACAGCGCATATAGGTAGATGTCGTGAACTGCATGACCTTAGTATACTTTTCGGCGTCGGCTGTTGAATAAACCTCGTTAGTAAATGTGCCGTCGCTGTTTTCGGTAGCGGCAAGAACGTACAGCTTGCCGCCGATTTCCACCATATCCATGTAATACGCATCCGTTCCGGCGAACGTATTTTGGGTGAAATTCAGCATATCGGTCGAGGTCAGAAGATAGCCGTTACAGGCAACAAATTTTCCGGCAAACTCGAGCTTGTCCTGGATATACATATATGTCATATATCCGTTGCCGTTTAAAAGGCTGTATCCTGACCTAAGGTATCCTAAATCTCCGAAATATTCAAAGCAATTTTCAGCGGTGTTGTACTTATACAATCCGTCATAGCCGGATACACCGCTTTGTCTGAACATGGCATACAGGCTGCCGTCATACTCCATAAGCTCGCACACGCGGCTGAATCCGCCTACTGTTTTTCCGTTAATTACATTACCGTCTTTTACAACGTTGACGTCGCTGAATGTCTTGCCTCCGTCGGAGGACGCCATTACCGCCGAGCGTGTGGAATTGCCGCCTGTGCCTGTGCCTGCAAATATCTTGTCGCCGAAGCTGATCATGTCAAAGGTATGAAGACGGCTGTCGTATGCAAGCAGATAATCGACAAACGCGGTCTCATCTTCATTGAGGTAAAAGTAGTGTTCAAAAGCGCCGACCTGATCTATACCTGGTGCAATCAGCTTGCCGTCAATTATGCAAAAGCGTGCGATCTGCTCATCGGCAAGGTAGGACTGGAAGATCTCCGCTTTGTCGTCGGCGGGATCATAGCATGCAATGTATGCGGGACTTGCGTTTTGGTCATAGTCGCCGCTGCCGAAGTAGACCTTGCCGTTGTAGGTCTTCATATCCCACGGATTGCGTGCGTAAATGTTTTCCTTTGATAAATTGTTGTAACGCTCAAGTCCGGGATTTCCTACAAATACGGGAACGGCGTTGATATAACCCTCGGAATTGTAGAATCCGTCCATTTTTGTCGGCGAGGTAACGCCGAGAACATACTGTGACAGCGCGAGGATGTCGCTTGCGGAAAGGCTGTCGCCGCCGCTGACAAGTGCTGCCTTGCGGTTTGCTCCTGTAAGGGAAACCGAGCCCAAAATCGCCATTTGAACGGTCAACAGATCGGTCGCGCTAACCTTTCCGTCACCGGTTGCGTCGCCCGTCACAGCGACGGTAAGCGACTGAGCGACATTCGAGCCGAACAAAAGCTGTACGGTATCACCTGTGCGTACGGCGGCATCGTCAGCAAGCGTTTCGGAGCCGCGCAAAACGGCAATTCTGCCGCACTGCTCGACTCCGGTGTTGATAAGCGCCGGAGTGCAGCCGGCGTAAACGCCCGACAGGTAGGTGCCGTCGTTTGTAAAATTGACAGAGGTAATGGAGTCACTGTCGGAGTTTGCTGCTGCGGAAACGGCGGAGCCGCTGAACAGTACCGCAGCGCATGCGGTTAGGCAGAGCGATCGAAAAAACTGTTTTTTCATACTGTTTTTCTCCTCGTAAATAATTTATCGAAACAAAAATTACGCGTGAGTATGCGGTCGGCGCGGCGTCTGCATTTCCGCGCGGTGATAAGCCGTGACAATTATTTTGACAGGTATTTGACTGCCGCCGCTATAACGGGGTCGGTGTCGTCGTCGAGCAGATAGCGACGTTCCTTCTGTTCATCGGTCATTTTGACCTCTACGTCCGGTGCAAGTCCGACCTCATGGAAGTTGACTCCGCTCGGCGGATTGAAATAGGCAATGGTCATTCGCACGGCGGAGCCGTCCGACAGCTCAAAGGTGCGCTGCATAATACCTTTTCCAAACGTATTTTCGCCGATCAGCGCGCCTTTATTATAGTCACGTATCGCGGCAGCGAAAAGCTCGGATGCGCTGGCGGTATTTTCATCGGTCAAAACCGTCATGGGTAGGTCGACCTCGTATTTATCGGAAGTAAACAGCACCCTTTTGTTGCCGTTTTTATAGGTTGCGGAGACGACATCGCCCTCAGGCAGCAAAATGTCCAGCATTTTTTCGACCGAATCGAGTGTGCCGCCGCCGTTGCCCCTAAGGTCGAATATCAGTCCGGTCGCGCCGCTGCTCTGCGCGTCGTTGACCGCCGTCTCAAACTGGCCGACCGTAGCGGCGTTGAAATCGGTTATTTGAATATAACAAAGCGTACCTATCATATGTGAAAAGACGCTGGTGGAAACATATTCGCCGCGAGTGGCGGTGACGGTAAGCTCTTTATTCCCGCGCAGCAGCGTCAGCTTGACCGACGTGCCGCTGTCGCCGCGTACCGCCGAGACCGCCTTTGAGTAGCCAAGCTCGGTGACCTGTTTTCCGTCGACTGCGGTGATCTGGTCGGCGGCGCGTATGCCCGCTTTATCCGCAGGCGAGTCCACAGACACATTGACAATATAGAGGTTGCCTGTGTCAGGATGTTCGGAAATTGTAACGCCTATACCGGCGCCGACACCCTCGTTGCTGTTTTTGACCGAGGTGTACTGCTCGGCGGTGTAATAGGCGGAATAGCGGTCGTCGAGTGTGTAAATCATGCCGAGTCCGACGCCGTCGGCAAGCGCAGCGTCGTCGACATCCTCAACAAAGCTATTGTCGATTATCTGCTTTATCTCGAAATACTTGCTCAGACTGTCGGAGCCGAATATCCATCCCTTTACGGGATTGGGCACCAGCGCCAGTATCAGCACGGCTGTAACAAGCGCCGCCGCCATCATTCCGGCTATCAGTGTGGGCAAAGAGACCGCTTTTCTTTTCATTATATACCAGATCCTTTTAGAAAGCAAATCCGGCGGACAAAAAACTATTTGCCGCCGGATCGATTAAAGTTTATTTTTCGATGATCCGCTTTGATGCGGGATCAAATTAGATATTGAACCACTGGAGCGGATTTTTCGGCGAGCCTTTTACGCGTATCTCGAAGTGGAGATGCGGCCCTGTGGAGTTGCCGGTCGAGCCGACGTAACCCACGGTATCGCCTTTTTTGACCGACTGACCTACTCGCAGCGAGCTTGCCGCCTTCATGTGGCCGTACAGGGTGGAGTAGCCGTTGTTGTGGTTAATTATAACGCAGTTTCCGTAGCCGCCGTTCCACTTGCTGAGCGAAACGGTGCCGTCGTCGGCGGCGATAATACGCGCACCGTAGTTGCCGCCGCCTATATCCACGCCTGAGTGCAGTTTATACACACCGGAGACAGGATTTACACGGTAGCCGTATTTTGAGGTGATTTTATAATATCCGGGGCAGGGCCAAATGAACTGACCTGTGCCTATTATGTTGCCGGTAATCTCGTTGAGCGCCTTTTGAATTTCCTTCTGCTCGTCGAGCATATCCTCGTAGTCGTCCTGCAGGGAGGCTATATTCGACTCGTAATTGCGGACGATTGTGGCGACTTCGGTATACTGTTTGTCAAGCTCCGCCTGCTTTTCGGCGATAATCGACTGAGAGTCGACTATTTCCTTTTTGTCATCCTCGATGACCTGCTTTTTCTCGTCTACTGCTGCGATATCAGCGGTCAGCTCGGCAAGTATCTTGTTATCATAGTCGTAAAGCGACTTTGTCAACTGGGATTTTTGAAGATATTCGGAAAAATCGTCTGCCGAAAGCAATACTTCCAGATCGCTGAACGAGCCGGTAGTGTAGAGAACAACTAATCTCTGCGAAAAAATGGCCAGATTTTCATCAATACGTTTTTCGATTTCGTCAATCTGTTTCTGGAATGTGCCGATCTCCTCGTCGAATCTGTCGATCTGCTCCTGATATAGATCGATTTCTTTCTGCGTGGCGTCGATCTGCTTTTGCAGGGCCTCTTTCTGCTCCGCATAAGGAGCATTTTTATTTTTCAGGTCGTTAATCTGTGATTTCAGCTTGTTGCTTTTTTCCTTTGCCTCGGCAAGCTCTGCTTTCAGCTCTGATGCCGATTTTTTAGCGCTGACGGTCACGGACACTTCGGGTGTGCAGCACAGCACGGCTGCAAGCGACACAACGCAAAGCAGCATGGCAATGATTTTGGCTACTGATTTCTTAAAGCGCACGGAACTCGCTCCCTTCTTTTCTCAGGTATTTGGTAATGGTGAACGCACTGCACAGCAGTCCGAGCACGACGCCTATCAGCACGAATATGCCGAATATGGTCAGCGCCATATCGCGGAAGGGTATCGGCTGAATGGTAAGCGTATTTCTGATCGCGTCGGCGGCGAAGTAGTAGACCGTATACAGCAGGCCGGTGGTCAGAGCGGCGGAAATGATGCCGAGAAGGATGCCCTCGACCATGAACGGGAAGCGTATAAAGCGGTTGGTTGCGCCGACAGCTTTCATAATGCTGATTTCCAGCTTGCGGTTGTACATTGTGATGCGGATGGTATTGGAAACAATGACGAACGCGATAATGAGCAGCAGAGCAATGATCCACACACAGCCGTGGTTGATGGTGGTGCGGATATTAACAATCTTTTGCGACAGCTCGTTATGGCTTTGGATGGACGCAACGCCGTCGATCGCTTTGATGTTCTTTATCGTCTGCTCAAATTTGGACAGATCCTCAAACTGGACGCGCGCTCCGTTTGGCAGCGGATTGCCGGTTTCCTTGAGACGGTTAAAGACGCTGGCTTCCTCCTCGGTGTAATCCTCACCGTACAGGTCGACCAGCAGACTGTCCAGTCCCTCGGTACGCGAAATATATTTTGTGGACGAATTGTCGGCCTTTTCGGGCGAGACATTCTCCACCTTTTTGACCTTTTCATAAACGGCCTTGCACTGTTCGTCGGACAGATCGTCGCCGAAGTAGACCATTATTACGTTGTTTTTCGAAAGATCGCCCATGGCGTTGTCAATATTGACCGACAGGACGATCGAAACGCCCATGATGAGCATACATGCGGCAAGAACGCCGATAGAGGCGAGCGACATCAGTCGGTTAAGCCAAATGTTTTTGAATCCCTCGCCGATAAGATAGCGAAAACTTCTTAATTTCATTACTGCTCACCGCCAATCTCGCCGTTCGGCGCAATATCTGCGGCGTCCGCGGCGCCCATGTCGTCGCTGTTTTCCGCATAGCGGTCGTCGTAGCAGTTCCGCGCGATGTCATAATCGCCGTCGGCAGCGTCGCTGCCGTCATATTCGTTCTGCGTTTCGTCATAGTCGCCGTCAAATCTCGCCGGCTCGTCAAATCCGGCGAAGCCGTCGAGCCCGTCGCCGTAATCGGCGCCCTGCTCGGCTGTGTCAATGCCGTAATTTTCACCGTCGGCATAATCGGCGTAGTCCTCGTAATAGCTTTCGTCGTAATCCTGCGCATTGTCGGCAACGACCGTGCCGTTTTCGATCATGATGACGCGGCGGCCAAAGTCGCGGACGAGCTGATGCTCATGCGTTACCATTATAACGGTGGTGCCGCGGCGGTTAATCTCCGACAGCAGTTCAACGATCTCGTACGACATATTCGGGTCGACGTTGCCGGTAGGCTCGTCGGCGATTATCATCTGCGGATTGTTTACCAGCGCGCGAGCAAGTCCCACACGCTGCTGCTCGCCGCCCGAAAGCTCGTTCGGCTTGCAGCGCGCCTTTCCGCTCAGTCCGACGAGGCTGAGCGCGTATGAAACGCGGCGGCGTATCTCCATTTTCGACGCGCCGATGATGTGCATCGCAAACGCGACGTTGTCATAGACGGTCATGTTGGGGATAAGGCGGAAATCCTGAAAAACGATGCCCATCGTGCGGCGCATCATCGGTATCTGACGGCGCTTTATCTTCGACAATTTGTATTTGCCGACGATTATCTCGCCCGCGTTGGGCTTTTCCTCGCGCATCATCAGCTTCATAAATGTACTTTTGCCGGCGCCGGACGGGCCGACGACGAAAACGAACTCACCCTCATGTATCTTCAGATTGAAGTCACGAATGGCGTGAGTGCCGTTCGTATATGTCTTGTAAACGCCCTGAAACTCGATGAGAGGTTTGGCCGTTTGAAGAACAAATTCTTCGCTCATATGTATAATCTCCTATAAATTTGCCGAAAGCGGCGGGACAAATGGCTGATTTATAACGCAAAAACAGTAAGCGCGGCGGTGTGACAATGACATCCGCGCGAAACGCCGCCCCTAAACGGGCGCGACGACGCAAGACGCAATGTGACCGTGCGCCGTGACTGCGGTATGCGTGAGCCATGGCTGTATTTTTTTGCGGCGCGAAAACCGTGCGGTTTATGCGGATTGCGTCGTCGCGCTTCTATTGCGCTGCTTTCGCACTGCTTTTTGCTTTGATTTTATGCGCTTTTGCACCGAACTGCGGCGCGCCCGCGCTGTTTTACGCTTTGATTGTGTCGAATGGTGCCGTATCAGTACTTGACGGGGTTTGCGGTCAGGTACTTTTTGACCATCAGGGCAATCTTGAACACGATGGCGTGGTCAAATTCGCGCAGGTCAAGTCCGGTCAGCTTCTTGATCTTCTCAAGACGGTAGACCAGCGTGTTTCTGTGTACAAAGAGCTTTCTGGAAGTTTCGCTGACGTTCAGATTGTTCTCGAAAAAGCGCTGAATGGTGAAGAGCGTCTCCTGATCGAGCGATTCGATAGAACCGCGCTTGAACACCTCGCGCAGGAAGGTCTCGCACAGAGTGATCGGAAGCTGATAGATCAGTCGGGCGATACCGAGATTGTCATAGCTGCAAATGGATCTTTCGGTGTCAAACACCTTGCCGACCTCAAGCGCGACCTGCGCCTCCTTGAACGAACGGGCGAGATCCTTGATTCCCTCGACGATGGTGCCGATGCCGACGACGGCGTGAATGTAAAACTCGGTCGAGAGGGTGTCGGCGATCGAGCGGGCAAGCTTTTCCAGATCCTCCGGCTCGACGTTTTGCTTTATTTCCTTGATAATGGCGATATCGGTCTCGTTAATATTAATAACGAAGTCCTTGCTCTTGTCCGGGAACAGATTTTGCAGTACGTCATAGACCGAAACATCGTTGCGGCTGGAGACGCGCACCAGCAAAACAGCGCGGTTGACATCGTTGTTAAAATGCAGCTCGCGCGCCTTGAGATATATATCGCCGGAGAGAATGTTGTCAAGTATCAGGTTTTTAATGAAATTTGCGCGGTCGTACTTCTCGTCGTAAAACTGCTTTATATTTGAAAGCGCGACGGCAAGCACGGCGGCGTACTTCTCCGCCTGGGGGTCGATGCCCTCCACAAACAGGGTGTAATCGTTGGCACCGGTGCTGCCAAAGGGGCGATAGGTGTAATTGTCCTTTACAAAAGTATCGCCGGCGTTGTTAATGCTCATTACGACCGAGCTTTGTACCTCGCCGATGCGGACAAGGTCGCTGCAGGAGATGACCGTTCCGGTTTCGTCGATAACGCCGATGACGCGGTCAATGGCGTCGTGCATCTGATAGACAATGCTCTGAAACAATCTGTTGGACATAAAATAAATCCTCTCTTCCTCTTGGCGGGGCAGCCCACCCCAATAAAAAGGTTAAATAAAATGAAAAATTGCGGCTATTATGTAAATCTCGATATATATTTTACACAAACAAGACAACCTTTTCAAGACAAAATGCGAAAAAATATACTAAATTAGTTACAAAATGATTACAATTAACAATTTATTCATAAATTACACCGATCAAAGCAATGCGTGTGCGCGATTATCAGCCGTGCAGGCGAGCAGACCGGCGACTAAACGGGTGCCACCGCGTGTGAATTTCATTCACGGTGCATGGACGGATGGCGCGGCGCGTGAGAGTGCGCGGTACGTGGAAATAAATCACGGTGTTGTGGGTTGCTGTGTGATGCGGTGAATCGGGTAGCGCGGTGCGTGAGAGTGTTGTGAATGGTTGCATGGTGCGTGGGCAAAGCGGCGGAGAAATAAATTTATCTGTACGGTACACATAACGCAAATTAAACGCATGGCAAAACTTGTACGCAAAACTCACGCGCGTAACTTGCGTGAATAATTTGTGCGTATGACTTACACGGCATAACTGGCGTGTATAGCTTGCGCAAAAAACTCGTGCGCAAAACTTGTGTGAATAATTTGTGCGGATGACTCGCACGGCATAACTCACGCGCATAGCTTGCGTGACAAACTCGTGCGCAAAAAACTCGTGTGCGAAACTCGTGTGCAAAACTTGTGCGCAAAACTTACGCGCGTAACTTGTGTGCATTACTTGTGCATATAACTCGCGCACATAATTCCCGTGCATAGCTCGCGTGCATAACTCAAATGTGAACGAATAGCTTGGCCATAGAAAAATATAAACAAATGGCATTGGTCATGGAATGTCAGGGCGATGGAATGATAACCTATATTCGGAGTAAAGTGATCGACCGGCCGGTTCGCTTTGCTCCTTTTTTATTGACAAAGGAGTGATAAAATGCAGGAAAACAAACCTTTTCATCCCGAAACGGTATTTTCCCAGTTCCGCGCCGCCCGCGAACACAAGGAGCTTATCGGCGACAAAGGACTGTATGAACAGACCCGCATAAACGAGCGATTTTACGCCGGCGATCAGTGGCACGGCGCCAAATGCGGCAGTGACCGTCCGCTCGTGCGCCACAACGTAATAAAGCGCATCGGCGACTACAAAATGGCTACCATTACCGCCAACCCCGTGTCGGTCAGCTTCACAGCCGAGGGTGTGCCGAACACGGTCGAGCTGGAAAACCGAACCGCCGCACTGCGCGGCGTATGCGCGTCCGGCGGCGCGCCGAAATGCGTCACGCAGGAGGAGGAAACGGCGCTGGTCATGTCCGCCCTCGGCGACTATTACCGCGTGACCGAGGAGCGCTTGCGCTACGAGGACATCCGCACGACCGCGCTCAAAAACGCATATATTTCCGGCACGGGAATCATTTACACATACTGGGACAGCGGCTGCCGCACCGGTTTGTACGCTGACGCCGGTCACACACATCCCATTTGCGGCGACATTAAATGCGAGGTGCTCGACGTCGAAAACGTCTACTTCGGCGATCCGACCCTCAACGATATACAACGACAGCCGTACATAATCATTTCACAGCGCCGCTCGGTCGCAAAGCTGCGAGAGGAGGCACGCCGATACGGCCGTCCGCAAAAGGAGATCGAATCCATCGGCGCCGACGAGTGCGAAATCGGCTGTCCTGACGAGGGAATCAAGGCGACCGTGCTGACCAAGCTGTGGAAGGAGCCGAACGGCGACGGCGAGGTGACCGTTAAGGCAGTACGCGTGGTCAACGGCGCGACGGTGCGTCCCGTGTGGGATATGCGTGTGCGTCTCTATCCGCTGGCGAAATTCAACTGGCAGGATCGGAAGCACTCGGCATACGGCGACAGCGAAATAACCTACCTCATACCAAACCAGATCGCGATAAACCGTATGCTGACCGCAAACGTGTGGGCGGTCATGATGATGGGTATGCCGATTATGACGGTAAACGGCGATCTTATCAGCGAGCCGGTCACCAACGATCCCGGTCAGATCATACGGCTGTTCGGCTCGCCCGACGAGATGGACGGCGCCATCCGCTACGTCACGCCGCCGTCATTTTCGCCGAATTTCGAGAGCAACATTGCGTCGCTTATCTCCAGCACGCTCACTCAGTCGGGGGCGAACGACGCCGTGCTCGGTGACATCAGCCCCAACAACACGTCGGCTATAATCGCGGTGCGCGAGGCGGCGATGATGCCGATGAATGCAATCAAAAATCGTTTTTATATGTTCTGCGAGGACGTTGCGCGCATATGGGCGGAGTTCTGGGTGACCATGTACGGTCCGCGTGCACTGAAAATTAAGGACAGCTCGGGCGTATGGTATCTGCCGTTTGACGGCGCAAAATACCGCTCGCTGATAATCAGCACGCGCGTCGACGTCGGCGCAGGCACTGTGTGGAGCGAGAGCCAGTCGATAAAGACGCTCGACAATCTGCTCGACCGCGGGGCTATAACTCTGCGCCAGTATTTGTCGCGTCTGCCCGACGGCGTTATCTCCGACGTAAGCGGACTTATCAAGGAGGTCGACGCGCAAAACGTGCCGTACACCCTTTCCGAGCCGCAAAAAAGCGAGACGGCAAAGCTGATAGACAGCGTTGAAAGCAAGCTGGGCGATCTGAGCGACAGCGAGTTGAACGAGCTGAAAGCGGTGGCAAGGGAGGTAAGCATATGACAGCAGGACAAATTCTTTCACGCGCGATGCAGCTGCTCGGCTACCCCGAATCTCACGCCGAGGAGCTGAAAGGCCGCGCGATAACGCTGGTCAACGCGGCGTATGCCGACCTCGTGCGCATGAAGAACAGCGAATACGAGCCGCTTCGCAGCATTACCGACGAGGTGTCGCTGCCGGAGGCGGTCGTTACCGACGTAATGGTTTACGGCGTGGCAATGTTTGCGGCGCAGAGCGAGGGCGACGAGCCGATGCAAAAGCAATTCGGCGAGATATACAACCGTAAGCGCGGGTCAATGTCGCAGTCGGGCGTTATCATTGATCGCCTGCCGCGTGGATAAGCGGCTGAGCGAGCTGGTCGGCGGCTCCTACGGTGAATTTTGGAACGACAAAAGCCGATACCGCGTGCTTAAGGGCGGCAAAGGCTCCAAAAAATCGACCACCTGCGCCCTCAATTTTATTACGCGGCTGATGAAATATCCCGACAGCAACCTGCTGGTCGTGCGGCAGGTCATGGACACCCACCGTTCATCGACATTTGCACAGCTCAACTGGGCGATAAAGCGGCTGGGCGTGGAGTCGCTGTGGCGCGCGACGGGGTCGCCGATGGAGCTGTGCTACATTCCGACGGGG
>USQH01000035.1 GCA_900556765.1 uncultured Oscillospiraceae bacterium | reverse complement strand
TCCCGACCGCACAGATTGACCGGCGAAGACCGCTCCCGAGCCGCGTGCGATGAGCACCGCCGCAAAGCATCAGCGCAGCGTTATGAGCGCGAAAAAAAGTGAAAATCCAAGGTGGAACCGTGCCTAAACAGTAAATTTACGCACCCTTGAATCGGCTTTGAAAAAAGCCTGTTCAACGGCGCGTTTTTTCTTTTTTAATTTAACAAATACTACAACTAAACGGAGGTAAATAAAACATGAAGGTTATCATGCACGACGGCTCGATCAACGAGTACACTTTCGACGACGAGATCGGCCGCGGCGCACTGCGCCACACAGCGTCCCACATTCTTGCACAGGCGGTAAAGCGCCTCTATCCCGAAACCAAGCTCGCAATCGGTCCCTCGATCAAGGACGGCTTTTACTACGACTTTGACCGCGAAACGCCTTTCACCGACGAGGATCTCGCCGCGCTTGAGGCGGAGATGAAAAAAATCGTCAAGGAAAACCTCAAGCTCGAGCGCTTCACACTCCCCAGAGCAGAGGCAATTGCGCTGATGGAAAAAGCAGGCGAGCCGTATAAGGTCGAGCTTATCAACGACCTGCCCGAGGACGAAGAACTGTCCTTTTTCAAGCAGGGCGACTACGTCGACCTTTGCGCCGGTCCTCACGTCACCTACACATCGGCGGTAAAAGCATTCAAGCTGACCTCGGTCGCCGGAGCCTACTGGCGCGGCAACGAAAATAACAAGATGCTCACCCGTATCTACGGCACTGCTTTCGCCAGCAAAGCCGACCTCGAGGAATACCTCACACGCATGGAGGAAGCAAAAAAGCGCGATCACCGCAAGCTCGGCAAGGAGCTCGGCCTTTTCGCAATGCGCGACGAAGCGCCCGGTATGCCTTTCTTCCTGCCCAACGGCATGATCCTGCGCAACACCCTCATCAACTACTGGCGCGAGGTTCACAGCAAGTGGGACTATCTGGAGATTTCCACTCCTCAGATCATGCGCCGCACACTGTGGGAGACCTCCGGTCACTGGGATCATTATAAGGAAAATATGTACACCACCGTCATCGACGACGAAGATTTCGCCATCAAACCTATGAACTGCCCCGGCAGCATACTCGTTTACTCGCTCGAACCCCATTCCTACAAGGAGCTGCCGCTGCGTTACGGCGAGCTGGGCTGTGTCCATCGCCACGAGCTGTCGGGAGCGCTGCACGGACTTTTCCGCGTCCGCTGCTTCACTCAGGACGACGCACATATCCTGCTCGCGCCCGATCAGATAACCGACGAGGTTGTGCGTATTGCAAAGCTGTTTGACGAGGTATATTCACTCTTTGGTCTGCCGTACAAGATTGAACTGTCCACCATGCCGGAGGATCACATCGGCTCCAAGGAGGACTGGGACATCGCTACCAACGCTCTTGCCGACGCCATTCACAGCATCGGCAAGGAATTTGTCATAAACGAGGGCGACGGCGCCTTCTACGGCCCGAAGCTCGACTTCCACATCGAGGACAGCCTCGGCAGAACGTGGCAGTGCGGCACAATCCAGCTTGATTATCAGCTTCCGGGCCGTTTCGATCTTGAGTACACCGGCTCGGACGGGCAAAAGCACTGTCCGGTTATGATACACCGCGTCGTATTCGGCTCCATCGAGCGCTTTATCGGCGTTATCATCGAACATTTCGGCGGCAAGTTCCCGACATGGCTCGCGCCCGTTCAGGTTCGTCTGCTACCCATCACCGACCGCAACAACGACTACACCGACAAGGTGCTTGAACAGCTCAAAGCCGCCGGAATCCGCTGCGAAGCCGACAATCGTCAGGAAAAGACCGGCTACAAGGTGCGCGAGGCGCAGATGCAGAAAATTCCGTATATGCTGGTCATCGGCGATAAAGAGGTCGAGGAAGGCACCGTCGCCGTTCGCCGCCGCGACGGCAACACGACTGAGACCATGCCGGTCGCCGACTTCGTCGCCATGGTTGCAAAGGAGATCGCCGATCGCGCATAACGCATGATCACCATGCGAGAGGATTGCTGCACGAAATCGACTGATAAACCGTCGGTCAACTGTGGAAAAACTGCAGATTATACAGCCGGTTATATTGCCGTCTAATCACAGGCTAATTACAGGCTAATTACAGGCTAATCACCCGATAAAACTAAATTGCCTCCCTTTAATAAGGGAGGCAATTTGCATTTAGTCTGCTGTTTTTAGAAAACCGATATTATTACACAAAAAACACGGTCGGGTGAATATCCCCCGACCGTGTTTTTTATTATTTACCCAAATATTCATCGGTGGCGCGCTTTTTAAGAGCGACGCGATCGACCTTATTATTATAATTGAGAGGCAACACGTCAAGATACACGAACCGCTGCGGCACTGCGTAATGCTGTATTTTCTCACGAAGCTGTTTTTTAATGGCGGCAGTGGTTTTGATACCCGGCTCAACACCGTCATTCAGCACGACAAAGGCTGTCAGCAGCTTTACCTCGCCGTCCTTACTGCACGGGGAAACGACGCACGCCTTTACCATATCGCACGCGGCAAGATTTCGCTCCACGTCAAAAGTCTCAACGCGGTAACCACCCAGTTTTACAAGACTGTCAATGCGTCCCTCGTAATAAAGCAGTCCGTTTTCACGCTTAAACAGGTCGCCGGAGCAAAAACCGCGTTTGCCGTCGGCTGTGTAGAAAAACGGATCGCGGTCGCTGTCATAATATCCTGCGCTTACCGACGGTGATATGATACGCAGTTCGCCTATTTCGCCGTCGGGCAGTTCGTTGCCGTTTTCGTCAGCGACATACGCCTCTGTAAACGGATAACATTCGCCCGATGAGACCGCTCCGTCGCCGTCGACGTCGCCGTCGTGGCAGTCATAGATTAGCCCGGAGCCGCAGACCTCGGTCGAGCCGTAGACATTGAGCAGATGAGTGTTGGGGAAACGGCGGCCAAACTCGGCGGCTGTGCTTTTCGGCAGCTCAGCGCCGCCGCTGATAATAAACTGTAATCGGTCAAGAGAATCGGAACTGAAATCCTTGTCCTTCAGGCACATACTTATGAACGCTGGCGTACAAACGTAATGGGTCGGGTTGACATCCCTGATATAGTTCATCAGTCGCTTGTAATCGCTCAGCAAGTCACGCCCGATGGCATAAAGGCGGCTGCCGTAAATGCTGATATCTACGAAAAGCTGGGATACAGACGCTATAAATCCGTAGGAACTGAAATTCAGCACGACCGGCTGCTCCGGACGGGTAAGTCCGCAGTACTCGAATATCCACGCGCGCTTATCCATCGAACAGCTCATATTTGCATAAGTAATTTTGACTCCCTTTGGCTTGCCGGAACTGCCCGATGTGTAAAATATAGCCATAACGTCATCATCATGCCACTCGGCGTTAGGCAACTCGGCGGCGGGCTTTTTCGCGGCGACTTCCGCCAGAAAATCCGCGTTGTACCAGTGTTCTTCGGTGCTTCCGAAATCCTTACTGCTGAAATTCAGCACAGCGCAGGGTGAGCAGCTTTTTTCAATATCGACGATGCGGCTGTACGGGTAGGACGGCGCGACAGCGACATATGGATGGCCGCTGAAAACAACGGCAAAAATGCCCGCCAGCAAAAGATTTTCCTTGTCTCCGATAACCAGTATCGGAGAGCGGTCGTCCGACAATCCTCTTATAAAACTTTTCAGGTTCTCGACCGACTCATACAGCTCACGGTAGCTGAGCGTGCCCTCGCTGCCGACAGCGGCGATCCTGTCCTCCTGCTTTGCAAATTCCTTAAGTTTACTGAAATCCAGCACGGTGTTACCTCCAAAAAAATATGTCTTTTAAACGCGGTTATAATAGCAGAACCTGACTCGTCGATCACAGGCATATAGTCGTGGCAGCGGCTCGTCAGGTTCGCAAAGTGAGTTTTTTACTTCAGCTTACGGTTGATGCAGTCGATAAGATCGCCGACCGTAACAGCGTTCTGGATATCTTCCTGCTCAAAGGTGATGCCGAATTCATCCTCGATCTCTCCGAGCATACTCATAACATCAAAGGAATTCATGTTCAGATCCTTGATTACCTCGGTGCTTTCGGTAATATTTTCCTCCGGATATTCAACATACTCGAGCAGCTTTGATTTTATTTTTTCAAACATACAGATCATTCCCCTTAAAAATCAGTTTTTCATCAATTCAGCCAACGTCTTGTCAGGAGCGGCAAGTCCTGCGTTCAGAAAATCCTGAATAAATTTATGCAAACTGCGGATCGCTTCCTCACTCGTCCATCCGACCTGATAATCGTAGTCGATACCAAGCGTTCCCTCGGAATCAAACGGCAGTATGGTTATATAAAGCGACTGTGCCTGACGGCCGTTTGAAATGTGACGGTATTTAAACGGGAAGTTTTCGTTAAGGAACAGGTATGGCTGATACGAAATGCCGAGTGAGGTAAACGCCTTCAACGAGTTAGGTTTGAATTTCATTTCAAAGCTTGAAGCATCCTCATATGTAGCGTTTGCGTGTCTGTAATTGGTGCAAAGTCCCTCATAGGTCTGTGCACAGCCATCGCTGAACGAAACATTGTTGCCAAAGCGGAATCGCACAACGACGCCGTTGACCATTGTACCGCCGCCCTTTTTCTGAGCAATTGTTGCACGGCGTGCAATGGAATTGTTGAGCGTTACATCCTCGACCTCGCACACCTTTGACAGGAATGTACGAATAGCAAGCACATACAGCGACTGCGGCGAGACTTTATGCTCGGTGGCATACTTCATTACCTTGTCGTCCAATCCCTTTTCAAAGGGCAGTGCGAGAACCGCGCCCTTCATCAGCAGCGACTTGTTCATATTGCCGTAGCGTTTGTTCTTATTAAACGCTTTGGAGTCCTTGCCCATGATTGTGGTAAACTGAGGCGCATTGTCAAAAACGCATTTATCAAAGTACGCTACATCATCCTTTGACTTGTCGGATGCAAGATATTTGTAGTCTGCCTCATAGGCGGCTATCGGTCCCTGTGAAACGGGCGGCAGCGCCTCGCCTTTTTCCAGCGATACATAGATATCGACAATTTCCTTATGTATCTGCATAATAGCGTAGGAGTCGGCAATCAGATGACTGAACGAACTGTAAATAGCAAGGTTGCCGTTAGGCTTTTTGATAAGCTTCGCCATATAAAGCTGAGTATCCATATGCTTATTCGGGAAAGCAGTTCTGCTCCACTTTGCATAATCGTTATTAAGCTCAGCTTCGGTTTTTCCGGTATAGTCGAGATAGTCGATCTTTTCGGGTGCAGCGTCCGAAAAATATTGTACAATCTCTTTGTTTTCGTTCAAATGCATACGCATTGATGCCGAGGGTGACCTCATCAGACCGAGGGTCAGCGCCTGAAGCATTAGTTTGGCGTCCAGTTCTCTGGTAAATTCGATCTCGGAGCAGATATTCATCAATTCCTTTTTAGGCACGAATTTCAGTGAAAACGCCAGAATTTTCTGGGAAATGTTCAGCGGATAATAAGTTCTTTCACTCATATCCAACTCTCCTTTCGTGACCACAGGGAAGTGGTCGGTAAATTCATCACGGTCGCAGGGAAGCTGACCGCGGTATTCATGCCCGACCGCTGCATCGTGGGGCAGTGAATGTGAATTTTATAGCGCCGATACGGCGGGTCGGCAGCCCGTGCGGCTCTTGACTTTTGTTAAGCCGCTCAAACCTTTTTCGAAACAGCGGCGACAATGGTGTTGACCGAAGTAAAGTCCTCGCCGTCAAAATCGCCGATGTCAAGTCTGCATTTGAGACTTTGTTCAATATCTTCCAGCATTGCGACAATCGAAAGCGAATCAATTATATCGTTTTCGATAAGGTCAAAATTCTGATTTTCATTCAATTCATTTGCGTCGGTGCCGGTGACCTTTACGAGTGCGTTAATAACAGCTTCTGAAACTGACATAAGTATCCTCCGAAAGGGTTATTTATAATTATTTTTTTACAGTGAAAGAGGCTCGACCGACATTATCGTCCGAGTCCCTGCTTTATTTGAGGTTTTTTACGGCAAACAGCGTTTAATTACTGCACCAAATGTTCAAATTGTGCTACAAATGGGCCGATTGCTGCGCCGGTTGTACAAATTCTGCGATATATTGGTAAATTACTGCGTCGGTTGTGTGGAAAGCTGGCCTCTGATCTCTCCGATAGCATCGCCGATATCGCTGATAAGCTCAGTCTGCGACTTTTCGATCTCTTCACGCAGTTCATTGATCTTTTTATCAATATAAGTAACGTCAAAGTTGTTGACCTGCTTTTTGAGACTCGCTACCTGTACGCTTAACATAATGCAAACCGCCGCCAAAATTACAACGGCAACGGAGAGTACGATCTTGAACGGGTCTTTTCCCTTTTTCACCGATGCTTCGGCTTTTTTTGCCGATTTGTTTCCGCCGGAACGCTTGCGCTGCATTTCGGTGATTATTTCATCAGCCGCAGCCTTATTATTGGCCGCGTCCGATTCGGTCATCCCGTTTTTAAGCGGATTTGACTGCATATTATCGGCGGCATTGTCGGAATGAGCAGGTGCCGGAAAGGTTGTGTCAAATATCGGATCGTATGATTTGTCATTTGCGTTGGTCATAGCAAATCCCTCCGTTTTTTATGTAATAATTCAGCACTGTCTTTGTTGTCTGATGCAGCGTATCGCATCCGGATCGCGTCGTCTGATTACAGAGATAATTGCAGACGGAATAAATCCGCCTGCAATTATCAATTGATCGGATCAGGTCTCGGCGCAGATAAATACGCCGATCAGAGTGATCATTTTACGATGCACATTTTCTTTTTAAATACGGTCAGTGCCGCGCCTCCGATGAGGGAGACAGCGCCCAGTACCATCCAAAGGATGCCTGCGGTATCGCCGGTCTTCGGTGAGGTGATTTCCTTCTGCTCGTAAACGGCAGTGTAGGTCACGTCAGCCTCGACAGCAACGATCTGCTTATCCCAACCGATAAATCTATAGTAGTACTTATCGTCGGATGCCTTATCGGTCGAACCCTTGAACTCAGGCATTGCGCCGTATTCGTAGACTTCCTCGGTGGTTTTGCCGTCAACCACCCAAGTAACGGTGTAGCTGCGGACGTTTGCCTTAAACACCGGATAGTAGACAGCATCCCCGGTTACTGCGGGAGCGCTGTAAACGCCGTTCTCAACATCGAAATCAAGAGCGGTATCGGAATTCTCAACGGTGTTCCAACCGATGAACTCGTAATCGTACTGAGCGGTGGACGCCTTTGCAGGCATCTCAACTGCGGTATCATAGGTCGGAATATCTCCCAAATCATACTGTCCACTGTGCGCATTACCGTTAACCATCCATGTTACTGTATACTTGGTAATGGGATTGACAGGATCTTTCGGAACAGCCTTGAAGATAGCGTAATAGGTGGTATCTTCGTAAATAAGCTCACTGTAATAAATGTTGTTCTTAAGCTCGAGATCGAGAGCCTCGGTAGCATCGGGATCGGTATTCCAGCCGATAAACTCGTAGGTGTAGTCATCGTCCTCGGCCTTTTCGGGTATACCGAAAACTGAAACCATATAGATGGCTCTGGTGCCTTCCTTGATTTCCTTGTAATCGTGGTGGATCAGTTTGTCGCCATTTTTCCACAGTACGGTATACTTTTTAAACGGATTGACGACAGGCTCCTTCTCCTCCGCCTTGAAAATCGCATAATAGTCGATATTGCCATAGACAGCGTCGCTTACAAAGCGGCTGCTGCTCTCATAGAGCGGCAGAGCCTCGGTAGCATCGGGATCGGTATTCCAGCCGATGAAGGTGTAATCGTACTCATCGTCGCTGGCCTTTTTAGGAGTACCGTTAATCAGCTTGTTGTAGATAGAGGTGTCGCCCTCTTCTACCTGCTGAGTAAAGATGATCTCGTCGCCGTTTTTCCAATTGACGGTGTACTCGACAACAGGTTCTACAGGATCCTTCGGGACAGCTTTGAAAATAGCGTACAGTACGGTATCCTCATAGATCGGGCCGCTGTAATAGATACCCGCCGCATATTTCAAATCGAGAGCTTCGGTAGCGTCGGGATCGGTGTTCCAACCGATGAACTCGTAGGTGTATTCTTCATCCTCAGCCTTTTCGGGTATACCGAACAGAGCGACTGGATAAATGGCGTTGGTGCCCTTATATATTTCGTTAGTGTCATGGTGCAGAACTACGTCGCCGTTTTTCCACAGAACGGTGAACACCTTGCGGTCACTGTCGTCCTTCTCGGTTGCTTTGAAAATGGCGTAATAAGTGGTATTCTCGGATACCTTATCGCTTTTGTACGAAACACCGGTGAAAATCAGTTCAATAGCTTGTTCAGCGTCGGGATCGGTGTTCCAGCCGATGAATTCATAGGTGTAGTCATCGTCGGCGGGCTTGTACGGGACGCCGTTGAGAACGGTGTTGTAGCTCGAACGGGAGCCCTTCTTGATCTTCTGTTCAAAAAGGACTTCGTCGCCGTTTTTCCATGTAACGACGCAGGTATTGTTCTTGTCAACCGCCTCGAATACGGCGTAGTAAACTACGTCCTCGTCAGTCGCAACGATGGTCTCCGCCGCGGTGGCGTCGGGATCGGTGCTCCAGCCGATGAAATTGTAGATATAGCGGTCGGTCTCTTCCTTGGCGGGAGTTCCGTAGATGAGCTTGTTGTACTCGGCGGCAACGTCATTTCTGACGCGCTCGGTGTAGATTTCCTCATCGCCGTTCATCCATGTGACCATATGGGTTGCAGCCTTCGGAATGGCCTCGAAGATAGCGTACATATCGGTATCTTCATAGATCGGGCCGCTGTAATAGATGCCGTTGACGTATTTGAGGTCAAGAGCTTCGGTCGCGTCGGGATCGGTGTTCCAACCGATGAACTTGTAATCATAAAGTTCGTCTGATGCCTTCTTGGGCTTACCGAACATCAAAACGGAGTAAATTGCGTTTGTACCGTCTTTGATTTCTTTGACATCCTTGTGTACGACCTTGTCGCCGTTCTTCCACAGAACGGTATGGAGCGGCTTATTGGTATCCTGAATGGATGACTTGAATATAGCGTAGTACTTGATGTCAGCTGTAACAGCAGCACTGTAGTAATGGGTCTTTGCGACATTGGTCACCAGCGGCAGAGCCTCGGTGGCGTCGGGATCGGTGTTCCAGCCGACGAATTTGTAAGTGATCTCGTCGTCGGACGCCTTTTCCGGTGTACCGCACAGGACGGTGGAGTAAAGCGCTTTACCACCCTTTTTTATTTTATCTGTGTGCATAACCGTATCGCCGTTTATCCACTCTACGGTGTACTTGATGTTTTTCAGCGGAGTTTTGTCAAAAACGGCATAGTAATCAGTGTCGTTATGGACTTCTTCACTGTAATAGGTTTTGCCATCCGCTGAAGTAGAGAGTGCAAGCGCTGTTTCAGCATCAGGATCGGTGTTCCAGCCAATGAAAGTATATGCATACTCATCGTCGGCGGCTTTCTGCGGAATACCGTTGACAACGGTGTCAAAACTTGCGGTCTCGCCATCGTTAACGATATCCTCTTTGACTTTCTGCGTACCGTTGTACCATGTCACATTGAACTGCTCGTCAGGCGAAGCAAAAACGCCGAGAGTGCTGAATGTCGATACAACAAGCAGAGTGACTATCAGCAGAGCTACTGCCTTGCTGAGCAGTCGAGTTGCCTTTTTCATTGAGATTCCCTCCTGTAAAGATTTTATTCGATTGATTTCAAGGATTCGACCATGCTTATATTCTTGATCTTCCTTGACATCATTAAATCGACTAATATGGTTATGAAAATGGTTATCAGAGACGAGTAAATGTAGGACGACGGGAGAATGGTACGCGAGAACATTACCATATCAACTTCGACCATATTTATCATCAACTGTGCCAGCAGGTAACCGAATATGTTACCGAATATCAGACCTATTACGGTCATGATGATGTTTTCACGGAAAACATACATGTTGGCTTCCTTATGCGTAAATCCAAGCGCCTTTGTGGTAGCGATCTCGCGAACGCGGTCGGAGATGCTGATATTGGTCAAATTGTACAGAACAACTATCGCAAGGCAGCCGGCGGAAATTATAAGGATTGCCACCACGAGGTACATACTTGACAGTGTGTCCTCCATGGATTTGCCGAGCGAATCGACCTGCATGACCGTGAGGAAGTTTGAATTTTTCGCAAGCAGCTTTTCGGAGTCGACCGAGCCGTGCGCGGCGGTTCCGATAAAGCTGTTATAAGTAATATCGGTGCCGAACAGCTTTTCAAAAGTTGCAGGTGTTATATAAATATAATGGTAAACATAATTTTTGGTTATTCCGCTGACCTTGACGGTATATTTGTCTGTACCGCGGTGGAAGGTAATGCTGTTACCGACGCCGACATTAAGCTGTTTTGCCATTTTCTCGGTGATAACGGCGCTGCCGTCCTGCATTTTGACTGTCTCGCCGGTGTCCGCATCCTCAAGACGTACCATTTTCTGATAATCATCGACGTTCTGCGGCACGAGAAGGTAAACGTAATTCATTTCCTCGCTGACCGACTTTGACGTAACGGTTCCGTCGATCTGACGCGTAAAGACGATGTTACCTATTGCATCATCCTTCAGCAGTTCCGTCCTGCACTTAGCGGCAGTGTCATTGTCGTACTGTTCATACATTGAAACAAGGTAATCGTACGAGCTGATATGGCCGAACTGAAGGTCGACAATCGGAGAAATTGAGTTTTGCAGTCCGAAACCGGACACTATCAGAGCCATGCAGCCCGTTATGCCGATAACGGTCATAAAGAAGCGCACCTTGTACCTGAACAGATTGCGTATAGTAATCTTGTATGAGAAATTAAAGAGATTCCAAATCTTCGGGATACGTTCAAGCAGTATCTGTCTGCCGACCTTAGGTGCCTTCGGACGGATAAGTGCGGCTGTGACTGAGCGTATCTCCTTGCGGCAGCAGATGTAGGTCACAAGTGCCGTACACGCGAGTCCTACCAGCAGCGATACCGCAGCCATCGCCCACGGGAACACAATACGCATCTCCGGCAGACGGTAAAGGCTTGAATATGCGCCGGATATGGCGCGCGGGAATATCTGCACACAGCATATCTGACCGATGATTCCGCCGATTATGCTCGCCGAGAAGGCGTAAATCATGTACTTAAAGAGTATCTGACGTCTGGAGTAGCCGAGCGCCTTGTAGGTACCCATCTGGGTACGCTGCTCCTCGACCATGCGTGACATGGTGGTCAGGCAGACCAGCGCAGCGACTATCAGGAAGAATACGGGGAATATTCCTGCCAGAGCATCGATACGCGAGGTGTCGTCGTTCAAACCTGAGTATCCGGTCACGGCATCGTTACGCGAGTAAACGTACCACTTGTCATCCTCGATCTCGGTCAAAAACAGTCCGGCACTCTGTATCTGAGCAGCGCCGTCGCTGAGCTTTTGCTCAACCTCCACCTTTGACTCATCGTACTTGGTGATGCCGTCCTCATACTCGTTCATACCGGTTTGATATTCGTTTTCGGCATCGTTTAGCTTATCTTTGTTCTTCGCAAACTCGGAATTGGCTTCTTTTTTCTTTTTATTCAGTTCATTTTGCGATTGCTTGATCTGTTTTTCGGCGTTTGCGATTTCCTTTTTGCCCTTGGTAATCTCGTCATACGCATCGTCAAGCTCTTTTTCGCCCTCTTTATATTCTTTTTCGCCTTCGTCCAGTTTCTTTTTGGCATCCTGAAGCGCGGGCAGACTCTTGTTAAGCTTTTCCTCCGCCGCGGCTATCTTAGCGTAGCCCTCATTATACTTAGCCAAACCGGCTTCATACTCGGCTTCGCCGTCCTCCAGTTTGATTTTGGATTCGTCAAGCTGCTTTTTGGACTCTTGCAGCTTTTTTTCCGTCGATGCAATGGTGGCTTTTTGTGTATTCAGTATGGCCTTTGTTGCAGCAAGTGCGATCGCTTCAAGCTCATCCTTTTCGGTGCTCGAATTATAAGCGTCAAGGCGCTCGTTGTAGCTAGCAAGATCCTTTTCGTACTGCTTTTTGGAACTTTCCAGCGATTTTACCGAACGATTATAAGTGGCAAGCGAAGAATTATACTTTTTCCAGCCGTCGTCAAGGTCCTTTCGGGCTGAATCAAGTTTTTCCTTTTGCGGTGCAATCTCGTCCTTAGCAGCCTGAACTTTTTCCAGTCCCTCGTTGTACTCTGCCAATGACTTGTTGTATTCAGCCCAGCCCTCGTCGAGTTTTTTACGCGACGCAGCAAGCTGAGATTTGGCGTTATTGTATTTTTTTTCGGCGGCGGCGAGCGTCTTTTTCTGCTCGTTGACCAGATCCTGGGCTTCCTTGATCTTTTTCTCCGCCGCGGTTATCTGTTCCTCAAAACTTGCGTACTGAGTATTATAGTCACTCCAGCCGTTTTTAATATCCTTAAGCGCGTTGTCAAGCTTCTTTTTGGCGTCCTTA
>USQH01000034.1 GCA_900556765.1 uncultured Oscillospiraceae bacterium | reverse complement strand
TACTTATCACGGCAAGATCATGCAGATAACTGTTATTCGGCACAGATGATGTCATATTGATTTCTCGGATATACAAATCGCTGATCATTTTATCATTCCTGTAAACTACTGTTATTCAGACTACGGGGCTGAAAGATCAGCCCCGTTTGCAATGTAGTTATATTATATGCAAAATATAGCGGCAGAAATTGAAAGAAAACTTCTTATGCTTTGATTTAACGGCAGCTTCAATTTGTTCATATGCCACTGCGACATACGCACGGTCGTCATCGGTAATTGCGGTCGCCCTTCTCCTGCCGTACAGCAGTCGGTTAACGCTCTGTGCCGCGGCAGGTACAATGTCGCTGCCATACGCTTCGCCGAGCCGCGCAAGGAAGTCGGCAGGCGTTTCGTCCTGCTTTATGCTGTTTCCGTCATACTTTGCAAGGCGTTTTATTTCATACCACGCGGTGAATATAAACTGGCGGTTATCAAAGCTGTACATACGCCGCAACTGTCTCTTACGCCGTTTTATGGCGAGTTTTGCAAGAACGCACATTATGAATATTACAGCAAGGCAGATGTTTGCCGCAACAAGCAACTTGTAACCAAGCACAGCTAACAATCCGTACGATGCCAGCGGCAGCAAAACGAACAGTTTTGCGGATCCCTGCAAAATAAGCAGCAACATGACAATTATCATCGCCAGCAGCAATGCATTTACTGCCATCATCAATGTCCTTCGCGTCACATCAATATTAAGCATGACAAAAACAACATCATTTTCATTGATCTCTGCTTTTTCGTCATCTTTGTTATAAGTAATGTCGCTGTCGGACGGATCCTTCTCATTATCCTTTTCTTCCGGAGCGTTCCGCTCCTCGCCGTTTTTGTCAAATATTATCTTATTATCGCGGTAATCGTTCATGCTGATATTGTAGTATTTCTCCGCGAAATACGGTGACGGCTCGAATGTAACCCAGCCGAAACCGTCAAAATACACTTCAACCCATGCATGGGCACTGTTGTTGCATATCAGCTTATCCTCACCGGCCTCCGCCAAAGGCGCAAAGCCCTTTACATAGCGAGCGGGAATACCGAGTTCACGGCACATTACGGTAAGCGCTGCTGCAAAATATGTCGAATAGCCGCCTTTTTCATCAAAAAGGAAGTAATCAACAAAATCCCTTCCGTCCGGCAACTCCGCAGTGGCGTATTTGTACTTGAATTGATAAAGGTAGGTCATCAGGCTCCACACCTGATCAATACGAGCAGTCGATTCAGACTCGGCAACGATTTTTTCCGACAGCGCGCGTACTCGATCGGGTACGCTGTCGGGCAAACTCAAATATGTATTGTATGCATTTTTTTCATACTCGGTCAACTTTGTTTGGTTGATAACATTCGGGGCGGGATTTTTACCGGTATAAGCATCACTACGAAGATAGCTTAGCACCGAGTCAACATCAAAATAAACGCTGTCAAATGAGTAGTCGAAATTTTTACGCATATACTGGTTGGTATACATATTGTCGCACGGATCGCTCCATATGGTGCGCTTATGCGGATTTTCAATATAAGTAAGTCCGTTTGCGGTAAATATCGTGCGGAAATCCATCTTTCCCTGATATGTAAGGGTGATCGGATTCTGTGCATAGCTGAGGCCGGCGGCATCAAATGCGGCGGTCTTAAGCAAAGTGTTCATCGGTATCTTTGAGCTGTCGTATGGATCGGCTCCTTTTTCATGATATCGGTATTTTCCGGTAACAAAAACGGTGGACAGTTCAAAGGCATTGCCCGTGTACCTGTCGCTGTAATTCGCAACAATGTAGGTTGGGTAATCAGAGGTGATTTTCAGTGTGCTTTCAAAATCAAGCGCGCCGCGCGGACCACCGAGCGCGGCGTCGTCATAGCCGACGCCGATGTAATACGAGCCGATACGGTTGTCGACAAAGGTATCGTTTGAGAAGCGCTCCAGTGAAAACTTCTTGCTGAATGAGTTTTCCTCAAACGGCGCGACAGCAGACGCTACGGCAACCAAAATGCACATAACACCGGCAATGCCGAATACGGCAAACCGCTTATATCCGAAGCCCGCACCTGATTTCGCCTCGAAAAATTCGAACACTTTGTATAGTGCTATTACGACAAGAATGTATATCAGCACGGCAAACGCGCCCATGGACGCACGGTTTTTCGTGGACGCAAACTGAATAGCGTAAAAAACAAAGGTTGCTATAGAAAGCGCTACAATATTTATCTTTTTAGAAATAAAGAAAACGGAAAAAAAAGATATGGTCACTGTTATGCCGTAAATCACACCAAGCTGCTGCGTTTCGGTCAGCTTTTCGGTACTGAGGGCGCGATCCATCAGCATCTGGAACAGGTCGCCGAAAGCCGGCAGTACCCCTGTCAATACAAGCACGACGAATGTTATCAGCCCGATTCCCAAAGCGGAAAACAGAACTATACAAAACACTTTGTACACTCGCGAAAAGCAGCTAACAACGTAGAATACCAGTGTGGTAAGCACGGTACACATCAGTACCGACGCGGTAGTAACAGTGACGTTTATTGAATTGGACACGGCGACCATGAAAACGCAGGCAAAAAGCTCACAAAACAAAAATTTTATAAGCATTTTTACAAGCTTATCCTGCTTTTTCTGCAATTCGGTTCACCCTCTCCTATAATATCGGTAATTTACGGTTAAAATGAGATCGGTTCAACGCCGGGTGCGTTGACCACGGCAACGCCGACTCCGTCGGACATTATCGCGCGCAGTTCTTCCGCTCTGGCGGTGCGGTCCTCATCGTCCTGAGTAACGCAGACGAGCGAAGTTTTATACCCTGAAGACAGTGCGCTGCGTAAAACGGAACGCAGTTCCTCATCGGAACGATCGGTAACGACAATTATATTCGATCCTCCGGTATGTTCGGAAACGATGGTATCGACCAAGTGCAAAATATCGGTCGTACCGTCAAATTTCAGGCACGCCATGAGATTGTAGAAGCCGACATAATCCTGAATCTCGTCGACATGGCGGTCGCACAGTCCGCCGGAATCGTAATAAACGACACGGGCAGTCAGGTTCTCCGCAAGCGAATTTGCTACCAATGAAATTGCACATTCGAGCATCTTATCCTCGTTGGCTACTATCAGATCGCGTTCCTTATGGCTTTTCAGCTCGGTATCGAGCGCGACAATTATGCCTACCTCTTTCAGCGGCTCATAGTTTTTGACCATCAGCTCGTTCATCTTCGCCGTAATCTTCCAATGGATCGTTTTTGGATTATCGTTTATTTGGTACGGTCGAACGTGCGAAACAAGTATATCGTCTTTTTTCAGTGCACTGAGCGTAACGGAAGTCTGATTTATTAAGCGGCTGTCAACGCCGAGACCGGTCACCGAATAAACACGCGGATAAACGGTGATCTTACACGGCTTGATCTTTTTCTTCAGGCAAAAAAGCCCGAGCATATCGTACATACGCACCGTGTCTGTGCCGACATAGTAAACGCCGCGGTTAGGGCATACGATTTCAAATCCGGTCTGACCCGCCATACCGAAGCAGTTTACGATATACGCGTCGGCCTTTTTCAACCGCCGCGGCTGTTCGGTCGGGCGGTTCATACGAACATCTATAAAACCGAAAGACAGCGTATTTGTACAGCGCGCGTAAATACGAACACGCACCTTTTCATTCTTATACAGAGTTTTACGGTTGACCGACTGGCGCACCTTCAGCGACGAAAAAGCAAGCAGTTCCAAAACGAACGACACAAGCGGAACAAAAATAACCGCGTACAGCATTATTCCGGCGACGCTGTTTCCGAACACAAGAACCGATGCCACGCTGATCAGCAAAGCGACAAGGTAAAATATCCTGTTAGATGTCATTTTTGCACCTTAAAAATTATTTTTTGCCGGTAGGCACCGGAATAGACTTTTTAATCTCGTCGAGTACATCGTCGGCAACGGTGTTGGAGAATTTAGTCTCCTGCGACAGGATGATCCTGTGAGCCATTACCGGCACAATCATACGCTGAATATCGTCCGGCACAACATAATCGCGGCCGTCAATATAGGCAGTCGCCTGCGCCGTGCGGTAAAGAGCAAGAGAAGCACGCGGACTGGCGCCAAGACGCACCGAAGGATGGTTACGGGTAGCGGCAACCAGAGCAACTATGTATTTTTCAAGGTTTTCATGTACGAAAACCTTTTTGACTTCATTTTGAATATTTATAATATCATCGGTAGTAGCGACAGGCCGCAGCGTGTCAAACGGATCGTCCATCTGATGCATGGACAGCACGCTGCGTTCGCTCTCGGCATCGGGGTAACCGATGGATATCTTTATAAGGAAACGGTCGAGCTGCGCCTCAGGCAGCGGAAAAGTACCCATAAACTCAATCGGGTTCTGCGTAGCCATTACCATAAACGGGCGCGGCATCTTGTATGTAACACCGTCGACCGATATCTGGCGCTCCTCCATTGCCTCAAGCAACGCCGCCTGCGTTTTCGGTGAGGTACGGTTGATCTCGTCCGCAAGAACAAACTGCGACATTATCGCGCCTTTTTTGAAATCAAAGTCGCCTGTTTTTTGATTATAAACGGAAAATCCGGTTATATCGGACGGCAGAACATCGGCGGTGAACTGAATGCGCTTGAACGAGCCGTCGATTGAACGTGCGACGGCGGCGATAAGGCGCGTTTTTCCGACTCCCGGAACGTCCTCCAGCAAAATGTGACCGTTAGAGATTAATGCTGTGACAACCAGTTCGATAGCTTCACGCTTGCCGACAATAACACTCTCAACATTATCGATGATTTTCTTAAGCATAAAAAACCGCTCACTTCCGTAAAATGGATTTCAGCATTTCCAATACAAATTATTATAAAATAAACTGCAAAAAATTACAATTATCTGAAATGTACGAAATTTTTAGTTATTATCGTTATTTCGCACACAATATAAAAACAAACTGTAAACAAATCAAAAATTTATGCATGTTCTTACGTTTTTTCAAATACTTTAATGCTTCTGTTTTTATCGGCGTCTATCGCCGCGCACAGTTCTTCTAAGGAATCAAACCGATGTTCTTCGCGTAAAAACTCATTCAGCGAAACAGACGGCTTTTTGCCGTAAAGGTCACCCGAATAACCTATAATATGCGTTTCGGCAAGAGGGCGATCGGTCAGAAAGGTCGGGCGTACTCCTACATTCGTAACTGCAGCCATGCGTTTTTCACCAACAGTAACTGATGAAGCGTAAACGCCGAATTTCGGCAGCACAAAACCGTCGGGATATACCTGATTTACGGTCGGAAAGCCCATTTTTCGTCCGCGGGCGTCGCCGTGCACGACCTCAAAATCCAGTTCATAGTCATGTCCGAGCATTTTCCGCGCAGACGGCATATCACCGTTTGCAATAAGCGAGCGGACAGCAGTTGACGAGACGGGAACGCCGTCGATTTTGACTTCTCCGACGGAGATAAATTCAACGCCGTGTTCATTTGCAAAATCGGCTATCAGCGACGACGAACCGTCAGCATTTTTACCGAAACGGTGATCACATCCGCAGGCAAATCTTTTGATATTCATACGCTCGTAAAGCATTGAAATATAGCTTTCAGCAGACATATCGCGAATATCATCGAGCGAAAGGCACACGACCGTATCAACGCCCAGTCGCTCAATATATTTAATATTAAGCTCGTCCGAAAAAATGCGTTTTTTTCTGTCGCCCTGCAATATCATCACGACGACGGGGACATATCCGCAGTCGGTTACGGCAGAAATAACCTGACGGTGGCCGAGATGAACGCCGTCAAATGTGCCGAGAGCCGCCGCGCAGCCGCTCTCGAAAAAAGGCAACTCAAATACTACCTTCATTCTTTCCTCACTCCGTGATAATACACTTAACCTTCATAAACTCGCCGCTTATAAGTCCAAGTCCGATAAACGTGCCGTCGGGCGAATAAACACGCACCATATCGCCGTCCGCAGCGGCGCCGTCTACCGTCAGGCGGTCGCAAAACAGCTCACCGCCGTTCAAAAAGCGGCGTGCCTGACCCTCACTTACCGTCGTCCTCGGACAATACGCGACAACCGAGTCGGCAGGCATCAGATAAGCTGTCGGATTCTCGCGGAGACGGTCAAGCGTAACGCACATATCCGCTGTATAGCCTGCGGTCTGCGTGCGACGCAAAGATGTAAGCACCGCTCCGACACCGAGCTTTCTGCCTATATCATCGGCAAGCGAGCGAATATAGGTTCCCTTTGAGCATAAAACATCAATTGTAAAACGGTTTTTGTCCGTTTGTCCGATTATATTTAGCTGTTTTATGTAAACCTCTCGCGGTGTCCGTTCGACCTCTATTCCCTGCCGCGCAAGATCATACAGCCTTTGTCCGTCCTTTTTGAGGGCGGAATACATGGGCGGCGTCTGCATTATACTGCCTCGAAATGCGTTGCAGACGTTTTCGACATCGGGAAGCGAAACATCACATTCGGCATCGGTGAGGACATTTCCGGTAATATCAAGAGTATCGGTCGTAACTCCGAACAACAGCTCCGCCGTATATCTTTTGTCGGCGTGGAGCATCAGGTCGCACAGACGGGTTGCTCTGCCGAGCAGTATCGGCAGTACGCCTGTTGCCATCGGATCAAGTGTGCCCGTATGACCGACCCGCTTTTCTCCGAAAATGCGCTTAATAGCCGAAACGGCCGAAAATGAAGTCATTTCGGCCGGTTTATCAAGTAATATCAATCCCTGCATTATAAAACACCCATTTCGGCGGCGATAGCGTCAAGCATCGCCTTTTTTGCCGCCGCAATACCACCGGTTATCTCGCAGCCTGCGGCACGGTTGTGTCCGCCGCCGCCGAGCCTCGCGCATATCGCCGATGCATCGATAGGTTCGTGCGTGCGAACGGAGCATTTATATTTGCCGCCGTCCTTTTCGCGAAGGGTCACTCCGACAACAACTCCGCTGATCTGACGCGGAATCGGAGTTATTCCCTCCAGCTCGTCGGGAGTGGTCATCGACTGCATTTCAGCTGTCACGGTCATCAACGCGCAGCGGCCGTCAAAGTACATTTCGATACTGTCGATAGCGTCGCGCTCGACGCGCAATCTGCCCATCGATTTTGTATCAAACATTATTCGGTTAATCTCGGCGTAGTCGGCGCCAAGCTCGATCATTCGTGCGGCGAGAATGTGCGTCGCCGCCGTGGTATTTTGATACTTAAAGCAGCCTGTATCTGTGGCAAGACCAGTGTATATGTTATCGGCAATAACAGTGTCGATATCGACACCTAACTGCTCTATTATTGCAAATATGTTCTCACAATTGGCTGCTGCGGCGGCGTTAACATAAGACATTCGCGCGTAGCTCTTGTTAGAGCCGTGATGGTCAACTGCAAGATCTACCTTGTCGCCGTAAACGCTGTTGAGCGCACCGAGCAATTTTACATCGGCGACATCAACGGCGACTATCACGCTCTCGTCAAAGCTCTGGCGCTCGACCGGTTTAGTCATGTAGTCATATCGCGCCGGTATCTCGTCGGCACATTCGACACGCGCGAGCTTACCCAGCTTGTGCAAGGCGTGACACAGCGCGAACGCCGACCCGACGGTGTCTCCGTCGGGCGACGCGTGCGACAGTATCAAAAAGCGGTCATTGCCGCGCAAATAATCGGCAACACTTTTAATATCAGTCATGTTTAACCTCGTCGTTCATTTCGTCGATCATATGAGCGATCTTCGAACTGTATTCGATTGAATCGTCGGCGATAAATCGCAGCTCAGGTATCTTTCGTATCGAAAGACGGCTGCCAAGCTCGCGGCGAATGTATCCCTGTGCGCTTTTGAGTCCCTCGACAGCATGCTTCGCCGCGTCGATTCCCTCCATAGCGCAAACGTATATCTTAGCGTACGACAGATCGTTTGTGACCTCCGCACGCACGACTGACAGCATCAGTCCCGACACACGCGGATCCTTCAGCTCGCGGATTATTGCCGACATTTCGCGTTTAAAGTCGGACGAAATGCGGTCGATTTTATACCCTGCCATAAACGGCTCAGTCCTCTCTGTACTCCTCAATAATGAAGGCTTCGAAACGATCGCCTTCCTTAATATCGTTGAATTTTTCCAGTCCGATACCGCACTCGTAGCCCTGTGCGACCTCCTTGGCGTCGTCCTTAAAGCGCTTGAGCGACTTAATCTCGTCCTCGGCAACGACTATGCCGTCGCGGATAACGCGTATCTGGCAAGCGCGTGTGACCTTGCCGTCGGTGACGTATGCGCCGGCAATCGTGCCGACATTGGATATCTTATACACCTGGCGGACATCGACCGTACCGAGTACGACCTCGCGTTTTTTGGGAGCAAGCATACCCTTCATAGCCGATTCGATTTCCTCGATGCAGTCGTAAATCACGCGGTATGTGCGTATCTCGACATTGTCACGTTCGGCGTTCGCCTTTGCGCCTGCATCCGGGCGGACGTTAAATCCGACAATGATAGCGTTGGACGTATTGGCGAGCATAACGTCGGATTCGTTGATACCGCCGACGCCACCGTGAACGACCGATACACGGACTTCATCGTTGCTGAGTTTTTCAAGCGACTGGCGAACCGCCTCGACCGAGCCCTGAACATCAGCCTTAACGATAATATTAAGCTCCTTGATGTCGCCGTCGCTGAACTGATCAAAGAAATTGTCGAGGGTAACCTTCTGCTGTGACTTCCAGATTTCCTCTTTTGCGCTCTGCTTGCGCTGTTCGACCAGTTCGCGGGCAAGACGCTCATCGGAAACGGCGTCAAACTCGTCGCCTGCGCTCGGAACTTCGGCAAGACCGATTATTTCGACAGGCACCGACGGACCGGCTTCGGTAATCTTTTTACCGTTTTCATCGACCATTCCGCGTACACGGCCGACCGACGTACCGGCAACGATAATATCGCCGTGGTGCAGTGTTCCCTTTTGAACGAGGAGGGTCGCAATCGGGCCTCTGCCCTTGTCAAGGCGAGCCTCGATAACTACGCCGCCCGCTCTGCGGTCGGGATTTGCCTTAAGCTCCATAACATCTGCGACCAGCAGAATGTTTTCGAGCAGGTTATCAATACCCTCGTGCGTTTTTGCCGAAACGGGCACGCAAATAACGTCGCCGCCCCATTCCTCGGGGACGATGCTCTGCTCGGTAAGCTGCTGCTTAACGCGGTCGGGATTGGCTCCGGGTTTATCCATTTTATTGATAGCAACAATGATTTGTACCTTTGCGGCGCGCGCATGGTTGATAGCCTCGATGGTCTGCGGCATGATACCGTCATCGGCGGCGACGACCAGCACGGCAATATCGGTCGCCATGGCTCCGCGGGCGCGCATTGACGTGAACGCCGCGTGTCCGGGTGTGTCAAGGAAGGTGATCTCACGGCCGTCAAGATTTACGCGGTACGCACCGATGTGCTGAGTGATACCGCCGGCCTCGGTAGCGGTGACGTTTTTGTCACGGATAGCGTCGAGCAGCGACGTTTTACCGTGGTCAACGTGACCCATTACGCAAACGACAGGGCTGCGCGGACGAAGATTTTCGGACGTATCCTCGGTATCGTCCATAATACGTTCCTCGATAGTAACGACGACCTCGCGCTCGACCTTTGCACCCATTTCGGTTGCGATAAGCTCTGCGGTATCATAGTCGATCGTCTGAGTTATGGTAGCCATGACGCCAAGCTTCATAAGCTGTTTAATAACCTCGGCAGCGGTCTTTTTCATTTTTGCGGCAAGGTCGCCGACAGTGATTTCATCGCCGATGGTAACCTTGATAGGCATCTTTTTAATGCGTTCAAGCTGAATGCGGCGCAGTTTATCCGCCTCGGTCTCGCGCTTCGGGCCTCTTTTCTGATAGCTCTGCTGCGGACGCTTCTTTATCTGCTGACGGTTCTGCGTCTGAGTGTTGACGCCCTTATCGTGGGCAATCGTCTCGTATTTTTCATTGTAGCGGTCAAGTTCGACATATGCTGAGTGCATATCGACGTGGCGAACCTCCGCAGGGCCGCGGTTGGGTGCGACCGACGGAGCTTTCTTTTTCTTCTCCGGCATGGGCTGCTTTACGCCGGTCGGTGCTGCCGGAGCCGCTTTTTCGCTTTTTGCACCAGAAACGCTGCTCTTTTTGCCGTCGCCCGCCGACGGAGCGGCTTTGCCTTCCTTTTCGGCCTTTGCCGCCGCTGCCATTTTTGCAAATTCCTCGGCGATACGAGCCTGCTCGGCAAGCTTTTCTTCCTTTGCCTTGGCCTCCGCTTTGCGGCGCTCCTCGCGGGCTGCTTCACCCGCGGCAAAGTAGCTGTCGAATGACTCCACCTGATTATTTTGTGTCATATAGTCGAAAATTATGTCCAGCTCGTTCTCTTCCAAAGCGGTCTGGCTCTTTTTCGGCTCCTCGAAAAAATTGCCGAGCAGCGATACTATTTCTTTGCTGGGAACGTCAAAATCCTTTGCGACCTCGTGTACCCTGTATTTAATCATCATATAGCTGATTCATCCTTCCTTACGATATTGCACAGAGAAGTGACCTTTTCGGCAAAGCCTCTGTCGGTGACGGCGACAACGCCGGCGCGTATACCTATCGCGGCGCTGAGCTGCTCCATTGGGCAGTCGAGCGCAATGTACGGCACGCCGTATTTTTCACCGATAAAACGTACTTCCTTTGCGGTTTTCGGCGAAACATCGTTTGATGTCAATATGAGTGACGCTTTGTGCCGCTTCGCCGCGGCGTCGCTCTCGTTAAAACCGATGGCAAGCCTTGATGCACGCCGTGCAAGCCCCAAAACTGATAAGACCTTATTCATCGGCAGCAATTTCCTCCTCCATACGGTCATATATCTGTGCCGGTATGGCGACCTCAAAGGCTCGGTCGATGCGCTTATTTTTTCTCGCCTTTTTCAAACATTCGGCGCTCGGACAGATATATGCGCCGCGTCCGTTTTTCTTTCCCGTCTTGTCCAGAGAAATTTCACCGTCCGGCGATTTTACCACACGGATCAGCTCGCGCTTTTCCTTCATTTCACCGCAGCCGGTACACATTCTCATCGGCTGTTTTCGTTTCTGCATGACTGCGCCTCCTTAAAAACACTTTATCGGCTGCCGATCATTCGCCGTAGAAGCCGCTCTCCGGACGAATGTCGATCTTCCATCCCGTCAGGCGAGCTGCAAGGCGTACATTCTGGCCCTTGTTGCCGATGGCAAGCGAAAGCTGACCGTCGGGAACGGTCGCACGGCAGGCGCGCTGACCGTCGGCATCCAGCTCAACGGCGACCACCTTTGCAGGTGACAGCGCTTCTTTAATAAACTCGACGGGATCGTCGGAATACTTGATAATGTCAATTTTTTCAGGATTGAGTTCCTCAAGAATATCGGAGATACGTGCACCGCGCTGGCCGATGCACGAGCCGACGGCGTCAACGTTAGGATCTTTTGAATAAACGGCGATCTTTGTGCGAGAGCCGGCTTCACGGGAGATCGACTTGATCTCAATAGTGCCGTCGTAAATTTCGGGTACTTCAAGCTCAAACATACGGCGGACAAGTCCAGGATGTGTGCGGGAAATCATCGCCTTAGGTCCTTTTTCGCTTTCGCGGACATCGACGATAAACACCTTGATAGTGTCGCCCTCTTCGATTATTTCATCGGGCAGCATTTCAGACTTCGGCAAAACAGCCTCGGATGTTCCGATTTCAACGGTAGCGCTGCCGGTTCTCGGATTTATACGGGTGACCTTTGCCGAAACGAGCTCCTGATTCTTGGACTGGAACTCGGCATAGGTACGGTCACGCTCGGCGTCCTTAATACCCTGACGGATAACGTGCTTTGCCGTCTGGGCGGCAATACGGCCGAAATCCATGGTGTCGAGTTTTATCTCGACCGGTTCGCCGACAACGGCATTTTTGTCAATCTCGCGAGCGGCGTCGAGCAGCAGCTCTGTCTGCGGATCCTCGATCTCGTCAACTACCATTTTGCGTACGCATACTTCAAAAATGCGTTTTTCACAGTCAATATTGCAAAAAACACAGTCCTTGCCGTTATAATCCTTTTTCACCGAAACGACTATTGCGCTTGCAATCTTTTCGGCAAGATAATTTGCAGGTATTCCCTTTTCCTTTTCCATTATGGAGATTGCCTCAAAAAACTCATTGCTGTTCATTTTCTATATCAATCCTTTCGAATTATTTACAATAAATAATTTATACTATTAAAACAGGTCATTATCGTCGGCAAGAACGACTCCTGCGATCTCGCCCTTTGCAAACGTACGCTCATTGCCGTCAATGCTTACAGTAATGCCGTCGTCATACGAAACGAGCGTGCCTGTAAAATCGCGCTGTCCGTCGATCGGGCGTATGGTATGCACACGGACAGGCTGACCGAGTGCGTAGGCGTAATGCTGTTCGCGAGTCAGCGGACGCGCAAGTCCGGGCGACGATACCTCCAGATAATACTGGCAGCTGATCGGATCCGCCTCGTCAAGTGCGGGATCAACAGCGCGTGACATCGCCTCGCAGTCGTCAATGCCGACACCGTCAGGCTTGTCGATAGTAATACGCAGATAATAACCGGCGCCTTCCTTTTGGAAACGGATGTCCCA
>USQH01000033.1 GCA_900556765.1 uncultured Oscillospiraceae bacterium | reverse complement strand
TTAAAAAAGTAAAAAATCAGCTCGAATCAGCAAAATCACAAATAGCTGATGCCGAAAAAGAGCTTTCCGCAAAAAGTTTAGAACTTGACAGCGCAAAAGGTGACCTTGAAACCGCACGCAAAACTTTGGATGCAAACTGGGCGGAATATAACGAAAAGGCAGCGCAGCTTGAAGAACTGAAACAAACGAAAGCACAGCTTGATGCCGCTCAGTCAAAGCTTGACGCACAGATCGCAGCGGCGGAAGCTGCTACCGGAATGACAATCGAACAAATTGAAGCAGCATTGCCAATCTTGCAAAAGACGCTTCCTCAGGAACAATACGAGCAACTTTACGCTCTTGTAAATGCCAAAAAGGATTTAGAGTCTAAATGGGAGGCCTATAACGCTGCCGCCGCACAATCTGCACAAGCCGAGGAACAGCTTGCCGCAGCTAGGGCGGAGCTTGAAAAGGGTGAGGCTGAATACGCCGCAAAGCAAAAAGAATTTGAAACGGCACAAGCTCAGCTTGACGCGTCCAAGACAGAGCTTTCGCAAAAAAAGCAGGAGCTTAAGCGTGCGCAAGCAGATTATAATGAAAAAAAGTCCAAGGCTGATCAAGAGCTTGCAAGTGCGAAGTATCAGCTTGACGCCGCCGCTGAAAAAATTTCCGAAAGTAAATATGAACTTACGAACGGATGGGCGGAGTATAACGAAAAGAAACCGAATGCAGAAAATGAAATATCGGATGCGGAGGAAAAGGTCGCCGATGCACAAAATGCGCTTGATCGGTTGAAGCTGCCCGTATATGCGCTGGATACCCGCCGTGAGATTCCGGGCTCGGAGGGCTACCGCATTTACGGAAGTGTTTCCGAAATTGTGGATGCTCTTGCCGATATTTTTCCGATTTTCCTTTATTTTGTGGCGGCGCTCGTAACGCTGACGACTATGACACGCTTTGTGGACGAGGAACGCATAAATTCCGGTACATTGAAGGCGCTCGGCTATGCCAATCGTGACATTGTAAAGAAATTTACAGTTTACGGTCTTTCCGCCGGAATGACCGGCGCCGTGCTCGGAATTGTCGCCGGACATACACTTCTGCCTATTATCGTTTATAATGCTTACGGACACAGCTTTACCTATCCTCAGATTGAACTGCACTTCTATCCTGTTATTTCGATTGTGGCTCTTTTGCTTGCTTTTCTTTGTACGGTCGTACCCGCGTTTGTTGTGGCAAACAGAGAACTTAAAGAAAAGCCGTCTGCATTGCTCCAGCCAAAGCCGCCCGAGGCAGGCTCAAAAATATTGTTAGAGCGAATTCGTCCTATTTGGAACAGAATGAGCTTTACCCATAAGGTCACATCAAGAAATATTTTTCGCTACAAAAAGCGAATGTTGATGACCGTCTTCGGCGTATGCGGTTCGGTCACACTGATCTTTGCAGGTTTCAGCGTACAGCACTCCATTTCGGGAGTAAAAGATCGTCAGTTCGGCGATATTATGAAATATGATCTGATCGTAGCGCAAAACGACGGTATTGATGAGAAACAGATGACAGAAATTGATACACTTCTCGCTTCTGACGAAATCAAAAGTCAGATTCCGATTCACTATGAGGCTGTATCCAAAACCGCCGGTAAAAATAACGACAGTCAGGAGATCAAGCTGATCGTTCCGAAGGAAGCGGATGCGCTTTCAAATTATATCGGGCTGTGCAACCGTTCCTCGGGTGAGGCGATCAAGCTTTCAGATGACGGCTGTGTGATCACCGAACGCCTTGCAAAACTTATCGATGCAAAAGTCGGCGATACGTTTGAAATCACCGACGAGCAGAAAAACACTCAGACGTTGAAGGTCGCCGCCGTTACGGAGATGTATACAGGGCATTTTATCTTTATGAATCGTGCCTGCTATGAATCGGCATTTTCGGAAAAATACACCTCAAACGCCCATCTTGTTACGCTTAACGATCGTTCATCAGACAATGCTAAAATGCAGGCAAGCCGTTTTATAGAGTTGGACGGTATAAAAGGCGTGGTGCAGAACACAACGCTGACAAATCAAATCGACACTATCGTACATTCGCTGAATAAGATCATGCAGATTTTGATTATCGTCGCAATGCTGCTTGCCATAGTCATTCTTTATAATTTGACCAATATCAATGTTTCCGAGCGCATAAGAGAGCTTTCAACTATAAAGGTGCTTGGCTTTTACAACAAGGAAGTTACGATGTATATCTACCGCGAAACCATTCTCTTGACCGTTATCGGAATTCTTGTCGGTTTCGGATTCGGAGATGCGCTTTATAGGTATATTATCGCTATTGTGCCGCCGGACGATGTGATGTTTAATCCGGCACTCGGCGCAAAAGCGTTTGTTATTCCGGTAATTGTAATAACGGTTATTACATTTGTCTTGGGATTGATGATGAACCGACGGCTTAAAAATGTTGATATGCTCGAATCGCTCAAATCCGTGGAATAAAAATTCGGTACTGCATCGCGGGGCAAAAGCCTGCGGTGCAGTACATTTTTACAATAGCGAACGAATTCAGGCAAAAAACAGAACTGACTCCGTTTGAAAAACGGAATCAGTTTGTCGATGAAATTTTAATTACTGCTTAAAAACTTTTTTATTCTGTCTGCATAAATTGATGCGGAACATCAATGAATACTCATTTTATGCTGCTTTGTTTTTTTTACCAAATGTGCGACGCACTCAAACGGATAATATAATAACGGTGCAGAAGATATGATTGCGGTCAGCTTCTGCCCAGAGCGTCGACCGGTTTTAGCGCTGCGGCCTTTGCGGCAGGATACGCGCCTGCGGCGCATCCGATCAATACCGATGCCAGTATCAGCAGCAACAGCCCTGCAAAGTCTATGCTGATTGTCATTTTTAAAGCGCCGCCTATCACAGCCGACAGTATGACCGACAAAATTACTCCTTCGATCCCGCCGATAAGAGCGATTGCACCCGATTCGCATATAAACTCGGCGAGAATGGAGATGCTGCACGCGCCGATGGATTTTTTAATGCCGATTTCGTAAGTGCGTTCCTTTACAGTTAAAAGCATGATCGTCATTATCGACAGTGACGACACCACCACCGATGTTGCGCCGATTACGGTGAGCAATTGCTTGATAATGTCCAGCAGACGGTTGATACGGGTGCGTTGTGTTGCCATGTCGGAGGCGTTTATTGCGTCAATGTTTCCTTTTTGCATACCGAGAACACGCTGTATTTCTTTCGTAACCGTGTCTGAGCTGCCGGTACTGTCAGCAGTAACGGCAATGGTTGAATAACAGTTTCCGAGGTCAGAGTGGGGGAGATATACGCTTTTGTCTAAAAAATCGTCGGCAACGCTTCGCAGTATACTTCCTTCGGTCGGCACAACGCCTATTATTTCAAATGTGTCACTGACCTTGTTTGTGCCGATGTCGACCGTCATGCCGACGCTGTTATCCGTGTCGAAAAATTGCAGTGACAGACTTTCATCTATCAGGCATACTTTTGCATAAGACATAATATCAGCAGTAGTGATCATTCGACCGTATTTCAGCTCAAGCGAGATGGTGTCATCGGCATTTTCTCCGATCCCGACTACGGCAACCGATTGTTCCTCTCCGCGGGCGGACGCCGTTCCGTTTGCACGTATGACTCCCATAACGCTGTCTACTCCGCGTATGGTGCCTATCAAAGCCTCGTCGTCACTGCTGAGCGGTTCTACTCCGCTTTTTGCGTCAATGCTGACCGATATACCGCTGATACCCAGACTGTCCAGTTCGTTGTTGAATTTGACAATTCCGGCGTCTCCGACGATGTCGATAATGGCGACCGACATTACTCCTATCATTACGCTGAGAGCTGTCATAAATGTTCTCCATTTGTGTCTCTGAAGCTCACGAACAACAAATGTAAGCGTGTTTATCATTTTGCGTTCACGCTCACCCTCGTTTTACCGCAAAGAGACTGCCAGTCCTCGACTACGCGGTCATTGTTACCGATTCCGCTTTCAATTTGCGCGCCTTCGTCACCCTCGATACCTATCTTAACCGCCGTGCGGGTAACGTTTCCGTTATCGTCGGCAACATAAACAAAGGCATCCGAACCGCTGTATTCGATAGCGGAGTAGGGGACGACCGGCTCGTCGGCACCGGTTTCCACCGAAATATATACTTTTGCGCTCATTCCGGGCAGAATATTATCATCCGAGCCGTCGATGTCAACGGTGACGCCGACCACCGTGCCGCTGGCAGCCGACTGTTCGGCAAGGCTTGATATTTTGACCACTTCGCCCGAGTATTCTCTGCCGCTGAAACCGTTGCCGGTGATACGTGCGCTCTGTCCGACGTTCAGAGATGCAATGTTTTTTTCGCTGACCTGTGTTTTGACCTGCATGCTGTCTGTCTGAGATATTACAAACAGCGGCATACCGGCGCGAGCTTCTTTACCGAGAGCGGCGGAGATCAACGTGACTATTCCGTCGCATTCAGCGCGTACCTTTACGGTTCTCATGCCGCTGTTTTTGGCGATCATGAGCGTGTCGCCGTCTTTAACGCGTTCACCGGCGCTGACGATGATCTCCTCCGGATAAAGTGTTTGATCGTATGTTACCGTTTGTTCGTTTTTTGCCGTTACAGTGCCGTTACACGGAATGGTGCGTACTATGGAACGGGGCTGTGCCGGGATGACGGTAACTGAGGGTGTGTTTGCTCTTTTTACAGCAAATACGGATATTACGGCAATGCCGACGGTCAGCACCGTGATTGCAATTGTAGTATAAATTTTTTTCATTTTGCACCATTCCCACACCTGTTTTTAATTATTTTCATCCGTTGTTTTGATTTTATGCCATGCATTATTTCGTATTCGTGGTGAAAAATAGCAAAGGGTGTGAAAAATGAATTTGATAAAATGTGCCCGTAATTGCGAGTATCAGTTGGATGGCTATTGCTGCCGTGATGAAAGCGGCGAGGTAAAAAATCCGTTTGGCGGCTGTCCGTATTTTGAAACAAAAAATCCGCTTCACTCGTTCGAGCAAAGCGGATCGGCGGATATTTACTTAAACAAAGATCGGTACTGATGCGAATTTATCAGAGAGACGTAGTCCTCCTCGCCGATAATTACGTGATCGAGGACGCGGACGCCTATGACAGAAAGCGCGTCGATGAGCATTATGGTTGAGCGAATATCGTCGTTTGACGGAACCGCAAGCCCGTTTGGGTGATTGTGCGCCAGAATGACGCCGTTTGCGCTTGTTTTCATGGCTGCCTCAATGACCTTTCGAGTACTGACCTCGGTAACATTTACTGTGCCGTCGGATATTTGCTCCCAGCTGATGAGTCGGCAGTTTTGGTCAAGGCAAAGCATTGAAAACATCTCATCGCGGCGAAAGCGATACTTTGCCATCAGAAATTCGCCGACGGCATCGCAGTTGTTAAGCACGGTCTTGCCGTTGACCTTGTCCTCCATATAGCGTCGGGATAGGGGAGCAATCAGCTTTATCAGCGTGGCAGCGTTGTCGCCGACGCCTGCCACCTTTGTCAGCTCCTCGTACGGCGCTTCAAGTACACCCGCAAGCGAGCCGAATCTGTTAAGCAAATTGTGCGCAATATCGTTGGTGTCCTTGTAAGGAATGCCGAAAAAGAGCAGCAGTTCGATTACGTTATGTATCTCGAAACCGTCCAAACCGTCACGCAAAAAGCGGTCTTTCAGTCTCTTTCGGTGACCGGCGTGATTGTTATCAGCCATTTTTTCAGCCTCCTTATTACAAATTTCGTCGATAATATTGATTATATTACATTTTTCCTCTTTTGAAAAGAGAAAAATATGATATAATGTCAGTGTTAAGAAAATAGCTTTACGGAGGGCGCATTTTGAAAGAATACGTTATAAATAAAAACGACGCAGGCCAGCGGTTGGACAAGTATCTTACTAAATCATTCGACCGTCTGCCCAAGTCGCTAATGTATAAATACATACGTTTAAAACGCATAAAGCTGAACGGCAAGCGTGCCGAAATTTCGACCCGACTGAATGAGGGCGATGTGCTTTCTCTTTACATCAATGACGAATTATTGACGGAATCGGCGCCGCGCTACGACTTTTTATCGGCACCCGACGTGCTTGATATCGTCTATGAGGACGAAAACATAATGCTGATAAACAAACCGCAGGGACTGATCGTCCATCCCGACGACACAGAGTATCGTGATACACTTATCATGCGTGTTCAGCACTATTTGTATAATAAGGGGGAGTACAAGCCGAATGAAGAAACCTCTTTTAAGCCGGCTCTCGTTAACCGTATCGATCGCAATACCGGCGGAATAGTCATCGCGGCAAAGACGGCTCAGGCATTGCGCGTGCTTAACGAAAAGCTCAAAAACCGCGAAATAGACAAGTATTATCTGTGCGTCGTTCACGGAAAAATGCCGAAAAAAGAGGACGTTTTGACTGCGTTCCTTGAAAAAGATGAGGATAAAAACTTAGCCCGTATACGACGCAGCAAAACCGACGATTCACGTTCCATCCGCACGCGCTACCGCGTTATTGCACAGCGTGATGATCTGTCACTGCTGGAAATCGAGCTTCTTACCGGACGGACTCATCAGATACGCGCACATTTGGCGTCTGTCGGACATCCGCTGCTCGGCGACGGAAAGTACGGTAAAAATGCCGCCGATCGCAAACGCGGATTCAAGTGTCAGGCTTTGTGGTCGTATCGGCTGAAATTCGCTTTTGAAACCGACGCGGAGGAATTGCAATACCTGAGCGGCAGAGAATATATGGTGGACGATGTGTGGTTTGCACGCGAGCTTTTCGAGATTACTCCTTCACAGCTTAATAATTAAAAACGGCGCTGATACCGATGTGTGGATTTTCGGTATCAGCGTTGCATTTTATTATTATGAAAAAAGAAACCCCGTCCGGCATACATTTGCCAAACAGGTTCGTTACAATTGTGTGAACGGAATATATAAAAACATATGTGTGCGTTGTATATTTATTTTGCGGCGAATGGTTAACAGCAATTCCGTTGGTGGCCATCGTTAAAAACTCAGTTGCTGTACAGTTCCAGCAGCCTTGCTGCTTCAAGCAAGTCGTCAGCGCGTTTGTAGCCAAGCTCTGCTGCTTTTTTGAGCCATCGTATTTGTTCGTGCTGACTTTGTGCCACACCGTTGCCGTAGCCGTACATGATTGCGAGATTGTAACACGCTCGCGCATCGTTGTTTTGAGCGGCGAGTGTAAGCCATTTCATTGCTCTGTTGTACATTTTTAGCTCGGCAAATGCTTTTCCAAGCTCGCCTTGAACTCTTGACGAGGCATTTTGTGCAATCTCTTCGGCGACCGAGTATTCTTCCGAATGGACTGCGTCAAGCATTTTGATTAGGCGTTCTCCTTCACTCTCCATTTACAAACCTCCTTTATGCTTTGGAAATATATGTCTGGCTTTTACCTGCGTAGAATAGTAAATATGCTTATATTTTAATTTAATAGGCAAAAAATAGTCTATGCAGTTTATTTAATTATAATTTTACTGCCTGTATAATGCAAGAAAAATTTAATGACATAGGCGGTGATTTTGTGGATTATTATGAAATAGGTCAAAAAGTGCGTAAATTCAGAAAAGAAAAAGGATATTCGCAGGAGGAACTGGCTGAGCTGGTAGGAATTTCGGTCACGCACATGAGTCATATCGAGACTGGCAATACTAAACTCAGTCTGCCCGTATTTGTTTCTTTGGCGGAAGCACTCGATGTGCGTACAGACGAACTTTTGCATAACAGCGACGATGTGTCACGGGAGAGATTGCTTGCCGAAATCGGCGATGTGCTGTGTCGGTGTGATGAAAACAGGGCAAGGGTACTGCTTTCAGCGATCAAATCCATAAAATCCGCTATGGATAAATATATGTGACGGCTTATTTCGTCGCACATATGCCGAGTTGCGAAAATATTTGTCTGAAACAGTTCGCGCCCTCAAAAAAATTGTACAAAAAACAACTGTACAAAAAAAACGGCTACAAAAAAGTGCTGATGATAAAACTATTGCAAAAAATGACCACTGAATGTAACGGCTTAATTGCCGCTTGCTCAGTGGTCGTTTTTGCAGTTAAGTGATTCTGTTTTAACAAAATTATACTGTGTGGTGGGTCAGGTGCGCAAAGTGTTGCCCAAACTATAAATAAACTTTGCCGCGCCCGCATCCGCAGAACACTCGGCAATATAATCGGCGTGAGCCTTCACGCAAGACGGCGCATTGCCCATTGCAACGCCGATGTCGGCGGCCTCGATCAGAGAAATGTCGTTTTCAAAGTCGCCCATTCCGATGACGGTGTGTATGCTTGTGCCAAGCCGTTCGGCAATGTATTGTTTTACCAAGGTAATGCTGGTGCCTTTACCGGCGCCCTTGCTGAAAAGCTCCAACCCTGTTGCCCATGACCGTACTATATTGTAGTTTTCACAGTATTTTTCGGTCAGATAGCGTTGCAGACAAAGCGTTTTTTCAAGATCGGAAAAATCGAGTACGATTTTACTGACATCACGTCCGCTGAGTCGTTCGATAATTAAATCTTTGCCTGCTTCACCGACCTTAAACCACAGTGTTTCGTTTTCCAGTTCGATGCGAAGATAGTTTGCGCCGTCGGCGTGGACATAGGCGTCAAGCAGCGTGCCGTAATGATCAGGTGACAGCATCTCCTTGTGGATTATTTTTCTGTCGGTGATGTCATACAGCATTGTGCCGTTTGCGATGATGACCGGAACATGCGGCTTTATAATATCTGCGTACTGCTCGGTTACGAAGTCCTGTCGACGTCCGGTCGCAACGGTAAAAATGCCTCCGTTTTGCTGAAAATAATCAATGGCTTTTCTGTTTTCAGGCAAAATCTCGCCGTTTTCGGCGACGGTGCCGTCGTGGTCGGTGCAAAGTAAGTATCCGTCAAATATCATAATGTTACTCCCGATAAACAAAAATCCCCTGACTTTTGAAAATCAGGGAATTTAGCTTGATGATTCAGTTGAATTATCAGACAGCGCGCTCGACCTTGCCGGAACGAAGGCAGCGGGTGCAGGCATAAACTCTGCAAGGTGTACCGTTTACGATAGCCTTAACACGCTTAACATTGGGCTTCCATGTTCTGTTGGATCTTCTGTGAGAATGAGAAACCTTGATACCGAACTGAATTTGCTTGTTGCAGAACTCGCATTTTGCCATGGTCTGCACCTCCTTTGGAAGTTAGGATATTCTGACCGAATAATAATATCACAAATAAATACTAATTGCAAGAGTTTTTTTCACAAATATTATTTTAAGTCGCTTTTTGGCGATCGTTTGTCGAAAAATTGATAATTGTTTTTTATCATGGTATAATCATCTTCGGTGATATAATTGAAAATCCTATCCTATACCGTTCTCGCGGAGGAGGACGGCATAATACTGAAAAATTGGCTGCGCCTGCACGGAATATCGACGCGAAGTACGGTGCGCCTCAAGTATTACGGGGACATTCTGCAAAACGGTACTCATGCTACTGTCCGCGCTGTATTGCACGGCGGTGATCGTATTGAGCTGAAATTTCCCGACGATGAACAGCCGGCACACGCCGAGGAGATAAGCGTTCCGGTTTTGTACGAGGATGACAGCTTGCTTGTGATGATGAAACCGCCTCATATGCCCGTTCACCCGTCAAAGGACCTTCAGTCGGGAACTCTTGCAAACGCTTTTGCCGCTCATATGAATCGGCGTGGACTGAGACTTGCTTTTCGCGCGGTCAATCGGCTTGACCGCGGTACATCGGGCTTGGTTGTTGCCGCTCTTGATCCGGTTGCCGCGTCAAAGCTAAACGGCGCGGTCGATAAGGAATACATATGTGTATGCATCGGAGAACTGCCTGAAAGCGGTGTTATCGACCGACCGATACGTCGACGCGACGGCAGCAAAATGGAGCGCTGTGTCGCCGACGACGGCAAGCCAGCTATCACAAATTATAAGCGCATTTTTACCAACGGGGAATATTCGGTTGCGCGCGTGCGTCTGGAGACCGGCCGCACTCATCAGATACGCGTGCATTTTTCGTCGATCGGTCATCCGCTGGTGGGGGACACAATGTACGGCTCCGGCGATAATTTGCTCGACCGTCAGGCACTCCACTGTGCGTCGCTTGAGCTTATACATCCTATGACGGGCAAGCGTGTCAGAGTGAAAGCTCCGCTGCCTGACGATATTAAGAACTGGCTTTCGGATCATGAAATCGATGCGGACGTGTGAGATCAAAAGAAGTATGAACAATGTGTCGCCGCCTGTTTTTGTGTACAGTATTTATTTCAATACAGTGCCGTCTGATAAAGTGATAGTGTAACCGTTAAAGTTGATTTTTCCGTTGTTGGTAAGGCTTGTAACCGTGCAGTTGCCGGTCAGATTCCATGTGCAGCCGCTTTCAACGGTGACGACCGCGTTGTCGGACATGGCTGTACCACCGTCGGCGTTGTCAACAATGTTGATCGTTCCTGTGAATACGCTTTTGTTTTTCAGTGTCATGTTCAGGGTGGATATAGTGTCAACAACGATATTTCCCGATAGCGTCTGTGCATCAGCCGTGAATACGACTTGTGCACCGTTTTTGCCTGCAGTTCCCCAGCCGTGTGATGCCGAATTACCGCAAATATTCATGAGATATCCGTCGTTGCTTTTGTTAATGACATTAACGCCCGACAGGTAAAGCTCACAGGATGTGTTGGTGATATAGAACATATCGCCGTTTTTGGAGGTTAGTGTACCGCCTGTCATCGAGAAAAGTGACGTGCCCACGTCGGCATCTCCAGACATCGACTGATATATCATCACATTATGAACGTTTTCGTCGGAGCTGGAGCCTTTGGTGTCGCTCATGTTGCCTGAAACGTTGCAGTTTTGCAGTGTTATCGAATTTTTTCCTTCAATAACAAGCGCTTCGGAGTTGTTAGCAGTGAGCGAGGCGCCTTTTACTGTTATGTCCGCGGTAGAGTAAACGGCGGGAGAGTTATAACCGTTGCTTACATAAGTGCCGCCTGTTACGTTGACTGTGCCGCCGCCTCTGTCGGAGCGTATTGCAGCCGAGGAGTTGCCGGAGGTGTTGACGGTGAGATTGACGGCATTAGTAGTACCGCCGCCGGTTGTCTGAATACCGCCGGAATTGTCCGCGGTAGTTGTTATTTTTGAATCAGATATATTGACTGTTGTACCGCTGCCGTAGCTGAACACTCCGTTGCCGTTTTGTGCCGAGGATGTGACGACAGCGTTTTTTATTACCGCCGTCGCACCGTTTGTGGCAAGAAGTGCGGCATTTACACCGTAAAAGTCGCCGTTTTCCGTGTTGGAGGTAGCGCCCGCACTTTTGTTGACCGTAATGCTGTCGAGGGTGACTGAAGCACCGTTTATACGCAAGGCGTTTTCGTCGTCGCCGTCGGAAGTGTAGGTGACAGCGGAGTATTCGCCGTCGGTGTCAATGGTATTTGCCGAGCCGCCCTGCGTAACTTCGTCCGATCCGCCGAAAACGCCCGGAGCACCGTTACCGCCGACCGATTTTACGGTTACGGTCTTGACTGTGTTATTGTCGCCTGTCTTGGCTATAATGACTGATCCGACCGTAATATCATTAATCGTGCCGTCGGTGGTTTCAGCTTTTGACTCAACCTTGATTTCGGCACCGTCAAATTCGAGCGTTACGCTTTCATCTCCTGCGGTGAAACCTGTCGCTGCTGAATTGTTGTCAGGGGGAGTCATGCCGCCGCTCGGCATATCGGCAGGCACCTGACCGTCCGGTTGACTGCCGTCCGGCTTTTCTGGCGGAGTCTGAACGTTGTTTCCCGAATTGCCGCTCGGTATATCGGGAGGAGTTCCGTTGTTGTTGCTGCCGTCCGTATTTTGACCGTTCTGAACTGCTTTGCCTCCGCTCGGCATATCGGCAGGCGCCTGGCCGTCCGGTTGACTGCCGTTCGGCTTTTCGGGTGGAGTCTGACCGTTGTTTCCCGAATTGTCGCTCTGCATATCGGGAGGAGCTCCGTTGCTGTTGCTGCCGTCGGGCTGTGCTCCGTTGGGCGTACTGCCGCTTGGCTCCGATAATTGACCGAGTTGTAATGTTACCTTGGTGCCGTCAATTGCGGTCACCTGACCTGTAACGGTTCGATTGCTGTAATCAGTGCTATTTGAACAGGCAGCAAGCGAAAATAACATTGCCGCTGCGCAAAGTATTGATATTATCCGTTTCATAGTAATTCTCCTTTCAAAATTAAAGTCATTTAAGCGCGTTTTTTATAGAGCAGTGCGATTATAATACTCACAGCCAATACCGCTGTACATACACCGAGCAGTATCCATGTGTCAGCGTTATTGTCGGACGGATTGCCTGCGCTGTCAGATCCGATTGCGCCATGCATACCGTTAAAATCCGTGCTGTCACGACCGTTATCGGTCATATCGGGGGGTGTGCCGCCGTTAAAATTGCCGTTTGACGGCTGACCGCCGTGTCTGTCACCGTTATCAGTGGTTTCAGTAGCATTCTGACCGTTACCGCCGTCATTTGCGACAGTTTTGTCCGCCTGATCAATTTGAACTTGGTTTGTGTCAGTGTTTGACGTTTGCGTTTTTTGCGTTTTGCCTGAG
>USQH01000032.1 GCA_900556765.1 uncultured Oscillospiraceae bacterium | reverse complement strand
CCGCCGACATTTCCGGCACCATCAGTGTGGACAGCGCCGACAAAAACGAGCCGGGAAAGAAAAGTATCGGCAGAGCCATTCCCTTGAGCCGCCCGAACGCCGCCAGCGCCCCGTCGTACGAGCCGCCTGCGGCAGCCAGCTTTTGCGGCACGAGCAGGTTTTCCGCCGTTCTCAGCGCGGTGGTGAGATACCGTCCCGCCGTTATCGGCAGCGAAATGGAAACGATACGCCCCACGACCGAGTAGGGAGGCGAGCTTCGCCCGACTGCCGCTCCGTCCGCCGCGCGCTTTTTGTCACGCAGATAGCCGATGTACATATACACGCAGGCGCACGCCTCCGCGACTGTGTCTCCGATGAGCACCGCGGCACAGGCGTAGCCTATTCCAAGCGGTGCAAACCGACCGATAATTAACATTATCAGCGAAATACGCACGAGCTGCTCGAATATCTGAGCGGTCGACTGCACGGCAACGCGCCGTCTGGCGATAAAGTAGCCGCGAATGCAGGACGACACCCCCATAAAGGGCAGCGACAGCGACAGTATTCGCAGTGACAGTGCCGCGCGCGCGTCCTTTATCCAGTACACGGCTATCCCGTCGGCAAGCAGAAAGACTGCCGCCGTCGACACCGCCGCGACTATCAGCGACAGCAGCACCGAGCGGCGCAGTATACGCCGCACCGACTTCTCGCCGCCGCATTCCAGTTCCTCCGCGATCAGACGGGTCACGGCGGTGCATATGCCGCTTGTCGCAAAGGTCGACGCGAGCACATATACCGATATTATGAGCTGATACAGCCCCATGCCTTCCTCACCGACGGCAGCCGACAGCCATATGCGGAAAACCATTCCTATGGAGCGCAGTATCAGCGCCGTAACTGTCAGCGCCGCGGCATTTTTAATGAATTTGCCCGTTTGCAATCAGATACACACCTGTTCGTAAAATTTGTTGTACATCGCCGCTACCGTGTCCCACGTCGCCTTGTCAACAACGCTGGTCACCGGCACGCCTGCCGCGCGCTGATACTCGCGTATACGCGCGGACGTTTGATCGTCAAAGACACCGTTCGGAGTATTCGTTCCGATGTTATAGTATCGGCCGCCGATTTGATTGAGCATAGTCTGAAGTATAAAAACGCTGCTGCCGGTCATGCCCTCTCTGAGCCGTATGTTGCAGTTGAGCGCCGCAACGCGTTCGGGCTGACGGCGGTCGGCGAGCGTCTGCTCGTAGCTGTCGTTGATCGCGCGCCATGTGGTAAGGTCAACCTTGCCGGTCACCGGCAAGCCATCGCGCTGCTGAAATGCCGACACCGAAAGCGAAGTCATCGGCCCATAAACACCGTCGACCGCTATCAGCGGCAGGGTTTGATCGCCAAATGATATCGCCCTCAGTTTTTCCTGTACTTCGCGGACATCCTGACTGTTGTTCGCCATTTACACCTCGCCTCCTTCGCTGAGCGTATAGCCGGGCGACTGACCTACCTGCCGCTGGGCGCCGTAGTACAGCGACTCGTATGCGCCGGCAATGGCTGACCATGTCACGACCCCGACAACGCCGTTCGGCGTAAGTCCGAACTGCGACTGCGCCGCGCGCACTGCCGCCTCGGTGGACGGGCCGAACTGACCGTCGACCGTTACCGACGGTATTGACGGATATGTTTGTGAAAGCACATTCAGGTATTCCTGAAGCAGGGTGACGTATTCGCCCGACGAGCCGAGGCTCAGGTTTGTGCCGGGGAAAAGGGCGGCGCCGCCGCTGATCAAGTTTTCGTCGTCAATAATGCCGCGGTAAGCACGGGTAATGTCGTCCCATGTCCGGCGTCCCACTATGCCGTCGGGTGTCAGACCGTAGGTCTGCTGAAACGCTTTGACGGCTGTTTCGGTCTGTTCATCAAATACGCCCGTCAGCGACACCGACGGCACGGTATCGTAAAACCGCGATATGACGGCAAGATAGTACTGTATGGCTCTGACGGTCATACCTGTCTGACCGAAGGAGAGCTGCGACGGGAACTGATTCGGCACATCCTCAAACGCAAGGCCCTCCGAATTAAGCTCGCCGAGTCTCTTGACCGAGGTATAGATGTACGCTATGCGGTACCATGTCTGCTTGCCGACGATGCCGTCGGCAGTCAGGCCGAAAATGCGCTGAAATTCGCGCACGGCGTCCTCCGTGTCGCTGTTGAATATACCGTCGGAATTGACTATCTTCGGTATAGCGGGGTAGTTGCGCGAAATGCGGTTGAGCCGTATCTGAATTGCCTGAACGTCGTTGCTGACATCGCCGATACGCAGCGGCGTACCGGGGTAGGACGGTATATTCACCTGTACCGGTGCGGATACAAGGTCGATGTCATCGCCGTAAAAATACTGTAATATCTCGTATGGAGTCAATCCCCGGTTTGCAAGCGTGACCGTCTCCCACTGGCTCAGTCCCTCGCAGTAGGTGTTGCGCCCGTCGCAGTAGGCGGTAAAGAGCGGCTCGACCGTTCCCTGCCGCCGAACATATGTGTTGAACAGCTCATCAACTATTTCCGCCACATCGCTGAATACGCTTCGGCCGTTTACAAACGACTGATCGTATGCGGTGGAGTTGGTAATGTCAAAATCGTAGCCCTGCGAGCGATACCACTCGGTGTAAATGCGGTTGAGGGCGAAGGATATCTGGGCATAGACATTCGCGCGTATGGCGTTTTCGGGCCATGTCGGGTAAATTTCGCTCGACGCAACGTTTTTGATGTAGTCCGGGAACGAAACCGTTACATTTTGCGCATATTCGTTTGGTCGGCCGAGGTGAACGGTAATGGTCGACGGAATGTATGGAGTTCCTGTCACTCTTGGTTTCCCTCCTTATCGCAGATTCTGCGGTTCGGTATTCTCATTTTCAATGATATCGTTTTCGTCGGTGCCGTTAAACTCCGGCAACGGGATCATGCGGAAATCCTGACGCGACTTTATGCCGCCGAAAAGCGGAACGCCCTTGCTCTCCATGTCGAAGTAGCCGTCCTTGCTGATGAAAACATCGTACATATAGTAGGGATTTTCCATGCCGGGCGACTCGGAGTTGCGCGGATCGGCGGCGGGCAGGTCGAATATGCGCGCCGAGCCGTTTCGGTCGGTGATTGCGATGTATTCCAGCCGCCGTCCGTTCTCGTCGGCGGAGGTGACGATGACCAGCGCGCCCTCAACGGGCATTGCGCCGTCGCCGGTACGGGCGGTGACCTCCAAATGACCGATAAATCCGCTTGTGCCGCTGTTTGCCGCGGTCGAAGCCGATTGCCCGACCGAGGTAGTGCCCGTGCCGTCTGACATCCCTGCCGATGTTCTGCCGCTGCCCATGTTCTGCGTGCCGGACGGAGTGACAGCAGGCTCGTAGTAGGCGGGATGATCGGGATCACCGATCGCAGCGGCGCGAAGCTCCTCCAGAAGCCGATCGCGCTCCCTTTCGCTTTCGGCTCGCGCCGCATCGGACGCGCGCACCTGCGACCCATCAAAGGGCGACATTCCCGCAGAGACTGCCTCGTTTGCGGTGGTGCGGCCGCTCATTTGCTCCCGTTCGGCGCGTTCTTCTGCCGTCGCCGTATTGCCCCGGATAGAGCCGGCTTGGGACTCCTGTCGCTGTGTTGTCGCCGCTTGCTGTGCATTTGACATTTGCTGTCCTGACGCCGTTTGCTGCCCTGACGCAGATTGCTGCTCCGTCATTGCCGGTTGCCGCCATGCAGCCGGCACATTTTCGTTGTCGTTCGACGACTGCCGCATTTGTGACATATTTTCACTTTCGCCCGATGTCTGTCGCATTTGCGACATGGTTTCACCGCTGTTCGGCGATTGATGCCTATGTGACATATTTTCACCGCCGCTGACGGTATTGCGGTCCGATGTCATTCGGCGAACATCTGCTGACGTCTGCTGCTCCGACGCAGTCGCCTGGCGTGCATTCATTGCAGGCTCACTTTCCAGCATTTGCGTCATGGTCGGCTCGTTGCGCGCTATGCTTGACTCATTTTGCTCCGAATCGGCTGTTTCATCCTCGCTTTGCTCCCTTTCGGACTCCCGATGAGCAGCCGCCTGAGCCGTGCCGCCCCTATTTGATGCAAATCGCATCAGCTCTTCGCGGTATTTTGCTATCTGATTCTGGAGTTCGTTGTCCGACATGATCCATCATACCTTTCTGTACGGTTTTTATAATATATATGCCGAATTTTGCACCCGTATCATTAAAATAGTTAATGAACTACTGGACATTTGCGTGAAAGTGGTGTATAATTTGACGGATAAATAAAGTTATCGGAGGACTTTTATATGAAGTTTGCAAAAAGAATCGCGGCTGCAGTTACCGCATTCGCCCTTACAGCAACTATCGCAGCCTGCCACAAGGCGGATGAGGTTGCCGCGACATATCAGGATATTAAAATCAGCAGCGGCCTTTACCTTGCCATGCTGATCGAGGCGGACGGCTCCGCCCGCAGCAAGGTGAACGAGCAGATTTCCAGCTCAAATACATCCAGCAGCGCCACCTCGTCGGAGGTTAACTACGGCAAGCAGACCGTCTCCACCGATGACGGCGATGTTAAATACTACGACTATGTCCGCGATCAGGCTAAAAAGCTCGTTCGTCAGTACATAGCCACCGAGGTGCTCGCAAAACAGAATAAGGTTACCCTCAGCGACGAGGATAATACCTATGTTAACGCTTACGTCAACTACTACTGGGATAACTACGGTTACAAGGTGATTTATGAAAAGAACGGCGTCAACAAGGATTCGTTCACTAAGTATTACAGCAACGCAGGTTATCTGCGCAGCAACCTGTTTAAGTATCTGTACGGCGCAGAGGGGCCCAACGCCATCGTCGCCGCCGACATCAGCAAGTACATGAACGAAAACTACTGCATTGCCGACATTATCGAGGCAAAGCTCACTAACACCGACAGCGAGGGCAATTCCAAGGCTCTGACCGATGACGAAAAGGCAGACCTGCTTAAAAAGATGAAGGGCTACGCCGAGCGTATCGAAAAAGGCGAGAGCTTTGAAACTATCAATAACGAGTATAACGGCAAGTCCGATTCAACCGACGGTACTTCGTCCGACACCTCGTCAAATACTTCGTCTGACACCTCGTCGACCGCCTCGTCAAACGTATCGTCAGCCGATTCGTCAAGCACCTCATCCAACACCGCGTCAGGCACATCCTCCGGTGCGGACAAAAAGGAAGAGCTGAAGCCGCTTGACAGCAACGCACAGGTTCTTTCGAGCGAAAAGACCGGCAGCGAAAGCGAGAATTTTGACAAAATCTACGCCATGAAGACCGGTGAAGTTCAGGTCATTGAGAGCGATGACTGCTATATGCTCGCGGTCAAGGGCGACATCAGCGCCGACCCCTATTACATCGACTATCTGGATGAAAACATCCGCTCCCTGCTTAAGGGCGACGAGTTCAACGATATGCTCGACAAAAAGGGCAACGAGCTTGATATTACCTTTAACGACAGCGAGATCCGCTACCTCAGCCCGAAGAAGATTGATTACAGCAACGAGGACTGATAGCGCGACAGCGTTTTCAAACGCGAACAACAAAATGATATGATAAAAAAACGGATGACCGATCAATTTCGGTCATCCGTTTTTTGCTGTTGTCATAGTCGGGCAGTCACCGGTTTTGCCGCCGTAAATTTTGCGGTTGTCAGTTTTACGGCGGTCAGGTTCTTGTGCTGTCAGTTTTGATGTGATCATGGCTTTACGCGGCTTGTCATTGGCTGCTTTTTAACCTTGCTGCTGACTGTTGTGCCGCGCGCCGCTGTGTGTTATCGCTATTGTTTTGCACCGATGTTGCCACTGCGCGCCGCAGTCAAATTAGCACGCAATGGGCGAAGCCTTACACGGTCGCCGAACCGCCGAACAGTGCTTGTTGTCGAGCGCGTTCAGCGTATTCAATGAGGCGGCGTACATTTGTCAGTTTCGGTTTGCTTTGCGTGGATGCTATAATTCACACGGAACGCGTTCGCCGTTTTCGCCGCGCCCGCCGCATCACCGAGCCAGTGTGTCAAGATAGGCGGCGACGTCGAAATCGTCCAGTCCGCTGTCCTTTCGCAAATAGAGCGGATGGTGCGGATGCCCTTTTTTGGAGCGCGCGCCGCTCGAATACCAGTGTGCGCCGTATTTTTCACCGACGGCGATCATGTCGCGCACGCAGTCGGCAAGATAGCCGCGCTTTTCTATTATCGCGCCCCACGCCGCCCAAACCGCAGGCGCGCTCTTTGACAGGCTCAGTATGTACTCAAACGCGCGCATGTTTTCCGCGTGAAGCTGTGCGTTGCAGCAGCGCTCCATGTCGTCGGGACTGGTGGCGCGCTGGGCGTAGACGTTGAACATGATAAAGCTGTCATAGCCGTTGTGCAGAGCAATGCGTTCCACCGATTTGAGGGTGTTGTCGAGGTTGTCGGGCACGGCGGTCGACGGATTTATGCCGACGCAGATGAGCGGCTTTGTGCCGCGAGTGCCGAGTATGTATCGGTATTCGGAGTAGCTGTTCGGCACATACAGCCAGCGTGAGCAGTCGTAGTCGGGCGACGGCATCAGCGCGGGCGCCAGCGCCTCCTCAAAGGTCAGCACGCCGGCTTCGGCGGTCGTACACTTTGGAATATGCATGGGATAATACCTCCACGAGCGGTTTCTGTTTTAATTACAGTATAACAGTGCCGCCGTGCATATTCAACATTTTTCGACCGCCGAAATTTTGCCTGTTACAGCTCGCTGGACAGCAGTGAGCGATAGCCCTCGCCGAATATTTCGCTCGCGGACGAGACGATCATGAACGAGGTCGGATCGGCGGCGCCGACCGCGTCGCGAATCTTCGGATAAACGTGTTTTTTGCTCACCACAAGCAACACCGCCTTTTCGTGATGAGAGTAGCCGCCCTCGCCCCTGAGCAGTGTGCAGCTTATATTGATGCGGTCGCACAGGGCGGCAGTAATTTCATCGGGGCGCGTGGTGACGATAAATATCATGCGCGCGCCGTTGCCGCCGTAAAGAACGCGGTCAAGCACGGCGCTGTGCACCGCGAGAGCCGCACCGGCGTACAGCGCCGTTTCAATGTTTCCGAAAACCACCGCAGATATTCCCACTATCAGGCAGTCGAATATCAAAAAAATGGTGCCGGTGCTGACATAGCGGAATTTTCGCCGCAGCAGGCGTATTATGATGTCGCTGCCGCCTGTGGTGCCGCCCGCGCGGAATATTACGCCGAGTCCGAGAGCCATCATTCCGCCGCCGGCCGCCGCCGCGAGCAGTCGGTCGTGTGTGACGGCGTAATCGGCGGGCAGCGCGCCGCGCATGATGTCCATTATCGCCGACGAAAGAACGAGCGCGTACAGCGTCATAAGGGTGAAACGCGCGCCGAATTTGACATACGCGACTATTATCAGCGGCACATTGAGCATCAGTATGATTGTGCCGACGCCGAGCGGCACAAATCGGCTTATCATGATCGCAACACCCGATATGCCGCCGGGCGCGAGGTCGTTTGGGTCGAGAAACAGCACAAGTCCGCCCGCGTAGACCACGCAGGCGGCTGAAATAAGTATTATCTGCAACACCAGTCGGCAGGCAGGGGACATATCACCGAATTTTCTCATTTTTACATCACCGATTATATTTTATGCTGAGACGTTCTTTTCAAACATAGCTTTTAGCTTTGCGGCAAAAGCGGTGCGGATTTTTGCGATACACCCATCCGATTTGCCGCTCTGTATGCGAGCGCCTTGCGGTGCAATTTGACTAACCGGCCTCGTCGGCGAGCAACTGCGCCGCATGACTGCCGCCCTGTTTGTGTGCGTTGTGTCGTTCGACTTACTTTCACTCGCTGTCCGATTTACCGTCCGATTTTCATTTTTTAAGTTCCGACTTGATTTTGTTCCTGGTTCGGGTGGAGTTTTTTGCGGAGTTGATATAGCTTGTCGAGCCGACGCTCTAAATCCACTACATCAATTCCCCATGCATCATATGCACACTCCGTGTCGACACATTGAGCGGAAAAAGTAAGCACGCCTCTCTCTGTTTGCAACTCTAACGCCCTTTTTTTAAGTCGTACGGCCGTCGAACGGGCACAGTCAAATATATTGGCGATATCTCCGGTAGACAGCTCTGTTTTTGCGTAATACAATTCGACCGCAACGGCAATGTCTTTAATTTTCATATTCTCACCTCTTTAACAATGTACATGGCGTAATTTGTCCATGTTGCCGAAAACGCTGTTTGGCTATGCAAGCTTTTGTATCGGTTGCGCCATTTTTTTGTCAGAGCAGCAGATCATTTACGGTTGTGCCGAGCACATCTGCCATAATTGACGCTACTTTCAGTGACGGCATTATTCTTCACCTCTCTTCAACTTCTGTGCGTTCGGACGCGTACTCAATCATTGCGCTTGCAATTTCGGATATTGTAAATCCTGTATTATCGCTCAAATCAGCGAGTATATTATAAGCTGGCGGTGATACTCTGACAACCGGTCGCCCATCCTGACGCTTATGCTATGCCGTTTGCTCGCGCGCATTTTACAGTACGTTGCCCCATGTCAAATTATCGCTGTGCATTATGTGGGTAACGGTGATGTCGGCGCTGCGGCACTGCGCGCAAAACTCACTGATATCCTCCGCATCGGCGAGATAATAAAGCTGTGAAATGCTGACGCCGAGATCGTTTATCAACTGGCGGTCGAGAAAAAATGCCAGCTGTTCCTCGTGCTCGGTGTAGAATTGCTCGATCTCCTCCGCCTGACGACGGGAAGCCTCGCTGTCGCCGCCCTCGGCGTAGACTATCGCCTGATTGAGCAGCTTTGACAGCTCGCCGCCGCTGTGACGAACGGAAAATATGCCGTACACCGAAAATCCGGCAAGCGCCGCTATTATTGCAAATGACAGCAACATACGCTTCATTTCTTCTTTTCCTCCCTGATGATGACCGCCTTGCCGTTGCTGTCGACGGTCATGATAAATACATCTTCGGCGGTGATGCCGCGCTTTTGTAGTATCTGCGCCACCGTTCCGTCCGACAGCCCGACGCTGTCCATGAACTCCGACTGATACCGCCCGTCGCATATGACCGGCACCGCCATGTTGCCGCCCGAATCCGATTTTTTCAGCACGCTGAGCTGACCGTTGGTCTCGATTATCGCGTACTGCACCGTCGTCAGGTCGAATATGCCCTCCTGACGCAGTCCCTCCAGCAGGTCGTCGGTGGTCATTCTCAGCCGCCGCAATGCCGACTGATCGACCCTGCCGCGGTTGATGACAATGGCCGGTCTGCCGTTGATGGCTCTGCGCGCCTTGCCCGATTTGAGCGAAACGAGGGACAGCACCGTTTCAAGAAACACCAGCATGAAAACGGCTATCAACCCGTTTATCATCGGCTTGTTGACATCCTCGATGGGCATGGCGGCGATTTCGGATATGAGCAGCGAGACGACCAGATCGCCCGGCTGCATATCGCCTACCTGACGTTTGCCCATTATACGCATCGCAAGGATTATTACGACGTACAAAATGACCGTTCTCACGATGGTTACCAGCATTTTATCACTTCCCTGCTGATATTCTCTCAAAATACGGTGCTTTTTATGCGGTAAAAGGGCGAAAAATTAAAATATTGCTTGATTTTTTCGTCGGTATTGATTATAATGATTAAGTCTCTGCGGACAATAAGCCTGTTTCGGGCACCGCCGAGTAGGGGAAAGAGCAAATTCAAAACAACCGAATACGGAGCAGTATCGAAGTGGTCATAACGGGCACGACTGGAAATCGTGTGACGGTCAAAAGCCGTCCGAGGGTTCGAATCCCTCCTGCTCCGCCAAAAGTCCACCGTAATTTTGATAGAATTACGGTGGACTTTTTCTGTATTATTTATCATTTCTTGCTCAACGCTTTATCTAATGATATAATGAGTGTTAAACAAATCGAAATTTGCGGAGGTGACTTCAAAATATGATAGGACCTGACCCAAACAAAATCCATCCTAATGACAGCATTAAACAAGTCGTGTATATCAAAAACGTCATTACCCGCCCCAACATCATTGTTGGCGATTATACTTATTATGATGACGTGGATGGTGCAGAAAAGTTCGAGGAACACGTCACACACCACTATGAGTTTTTGGGGGATAAACTTATCATCGGAAAGTTTTGCGCCATTGCAAAGGGAATTGAGTTTGTAATGAACGGCGCGAACCACCGAATGCAAAGCGTTTCGACCTATCCGTTCAACATAATGGGCGGCGGATGGGAGCAGTTCACCCCGGCGCTGGAGGATCTTCCGCTGAAGGGAGATACCGTCGTCGGAAACGATGTGTGGATCGGGCAGAATGTGACAGTGATGCCGGGCGTACACATCGGCAACGGCGCGATCATCGGCGCAAACTCCGTCGTGGCGAAGGACGTGCCGCCCTATTGCGTCGCGGGCGGGAACCCATGCCGGGTGATCCGGCAGCGCTTCGACGAGGAGCTTACCGCATACCTGCTGGCACTGAAATGGTGGGATTGGGACGCGGACAAAATATTCCGCAACATGGAGGCGCTGTGCAGCGGCGACCTGACGAAGATCAGAAGCATCAAAGACTGACAGCCGCAAAAATTTTATATATCTCTTGACAAGTAACCGTTCGGTAACTATAATACAAGTTGCCGAACGGTTACTGCTGTAAAAGGAGGACAAGGACATGGCCGGAGACACGAAGGAGCGTATACTGGACGCCGCGCTGGAGCTGTTTGCCCGGTGCGGATATCTTGGCACGTCTATGAGCGACATCGCCAAGCAGCTCGGCATCACCAAGGCCGCGCTGTACAAGCACTACGCCAGCAAGCAGGAGATACTTGACCGCATAGTAGAGCGGATGAACGAGATGGACCGTGAGCGTGCGCGCGAATACGAAATGCCGGAGGCGGAGCCGGACGGCTTTGCTGAGGCCTATCTGCGCATTCCCGCGGAGAAGATACGCGCATACAGCGCGGCGCAGTTCTACCACTGGACGCGGGAGACGTTTCCCGCGAACTTCCGCAAAATGCTGATGCTGGAGCAGTACCGCGCGCCGGAGCTTGCGCGGCTGTACCAGAATTATCTTGCCGCGGGGCCGGTGGAGTACATGGCGGCAATCTTCCGGAAGCTGACGGACTCCGATGATACGGCGATTCAGCTTGCGCTGGAGTTCTACGGGCCGATGTACCTGCTTTACAGCGTGTATGACGCCGCGGAGGAAAAGAGCGGCGTTTCCTCCATGCTGGACGCGCACATCGACCGGTTCATTGCGAAGATAGAAGCCGGGTATCGAAAGGGCGGAGCGGCGACATGAAGCGCGCCGGGAAGGAGAAGAAGATCATTATGAAGCTTTATTTCGGAAAAACCGCGACGGCAGTCACAACGCTGATGATACTGGCCCTGCTGGGGTTTATCGGGTATTCGGTCTGCAGCCGCGCGCATATCACGTTCTGGGGGCGCAGAAGCGCCGTGCTGCTGGTCTTTGGCCTTGCGGTGTGCTGCTTCGCGGCGGCGCGGGACGGGCTGGACAAGACCATACAGCACGCAATTGACGGAAGCTGTGCGCCGGGGCTGTTCCCGCTGGTCAGCGTGCCGACCGTCGCCGGCTGCATAGGCGCGGCGCTGATAATCATTGCCGCCGTCGCCACGCCCATCGCAAAAACGCAGCGGGCACGCGAGATATGGTTCTACATCATGTCCGGCGGCGCGATGGCAAAGATCGTGACGATGGAGCTTGCAAGGATGATCGGCTGAAACCGGCCGCGCCGTAAGGAGGAAACGCATATGCCGCAGATGAACAGAGGCGGGAAATTTATCTTCGGAGTATCCGTAATAGGCCGCGACGGCCTTGTGCAGCTTCCGCCGCAGGCCGTGGAGGAATACTCCATCGCTGCGGAAGGGCGGGTATATCTTTTCACCGGAAGCAGGAGCACGGGCGGCTTCTGCGTGACGCGGCGGGGGCTTCTGCTGCCGTCGAAGCTGGGGCACATTCTGACCGAGACGCCGGAGCTGCTGAACTACGCAGCTCCGGCCGGGCGCTTCATCCCCTACAAGGGGCGCGCCTATTGCTGGGCCGAAATATCCGAGGGCGGCGCAGTCCGGCTGACGGGGGAAATGCTGGCCTTTCTGAATCTGACGCCCGGAATGCGGCTTCTTTCCATCCGCAGCAGCGACATCGCCTTCACGATGGGCGCAAAGGGGTCGCTTCTGGAGAGGGCGGCGGGCTTTGACGGCAAGATACCCATGTTTTGATCTTAAAAATCGAGTGCAGAACGCTTAAATACCTCTTGACTTTTGGGTATTGGGCGCTATAATACTAACGAACATTAGTTAGCTAACTGGTGATGTCATGAGACAAGAGGACACGAAGCAAAGGATACTTGACAAGGCGCTGGAGCTTTTCGCCGCATACGGCTACGATTCCGTCAGCGTGGGCGATATCGCAAAGGCGGTGGGCATCAAGGCCCCCTCGCTCTACAACCATTTCCCTGGCAAGCGGGCTATCTTCGACGCCATCGTGGAAGCCACGGCGGCCCAGTACGAGCGGGACACGGACCGGATCGACATCCACGTGCAGAACGCGGAGCGGGATATCCCGGTCTTTGCGGAGATCACGGCGGACGGCCTA
>USQH01000031.1 GCA_900556765.1 uncultured Oscillospiraceae bacterium | reverse complement strand
CACGATGACGAATATATTGCCGAAAACTATCAGCAGTGTGTAAAGCGCCGTGTTCGGCATATACTCGGCAAGCTTGAAGAACATGAGCATCATGCCGGCGTGAATGAGTACAAACGCGCCGACTCGCAAAAAGCTGAGGGTATTTGAAAAGTAGGAAAGCACAACCTCAAACAGCTCGGCGCCGTTGTCCAGTGAGTATTCGCCCCACGATTCGGGTTTCCAGTCCTTTTTGCCGGTGACAATGCCCGCCAGCGGCTCCCTCATGAATATCAGCGCTATACTGACCAGCATAGCCCAGCCGAAAACGCTGCGCGGTACAGGCATATCGACCACCAGCGACAGCACAAGCAGTATCATGCAGGCATAAAACACCAGTCCGGCAAAGCCGTTCGGCCCGAACACTGCCGACGCAATGTCCCGCCGCCTGAACGACGAATAAATATTGACGCACATCGCCAATATTACCAGCACGACGCCTATGGCAATTGCGGCAACAAGCAGCTGCACCGCCGAATCAATGACCTCAATCGGTTTTTCCTTAAAGCCGAGTGCGTGGAACATCGGGTCGAGCAGATTTTCAAATCCGAAAACACTGCCGAAGCAAAGTCCGAAGAATGCACTGCAAACGCCGCAGGGAATAAGTATTTTACCGAGCGCCATTTTCATTTTTTTCCACATAAACAGTCCGACCAGTGACAGTATCAAGCCCTGACCGAGGTCGGCGAACATGATACCGAACAGCAGTGTGTAGGTGATCGCAACGAATGCGGTGGGGTCAGGCTCGTTATAATTCGGCACGCCGTACATACGGACATACATTTCAAACGGACGGAAAATGCGCTTGTTTTTGAGGTCGGTCGGCGGTGTGAGGCGCTTTACCGCGCTCGGCGCGTCGGCGGCGACCTCGACCGTCTCGATCTCCTTAAGCTGAACGGTAAGCGACTTCACATCATCCTCCGGAACCCAGCCCATCAGGAAAAAGTAGTCGTTGTATTTTGCAAAATAGCGGTGAAAATCCGCCACGTCGCTGCTTCTGCGTAAATATGTGTAGAGCTGCATTATGCGGTCGTGCTCTTTTTCAAAGTAGTCGGCGATAAGGCGGTCAAAATCAGCGATATCCGACCGTATGGCGTCAACGTCCTTTTCAAGCCGCTCAATGGCGACGGCAGGCACGCCCGAACCCTCGTTAATATGCATACGCTCGAAAAAGAGGGATGCAAAAACTCGGTCGATCTCCTCGACATGATCCTCCGGACAGGCGTAAATACCCCACAGGCTGTCGCCCTCCTCGGAGCACGGCACAAACATGACGTACGGGTGATTTTCGTAGCTTTGCAGCTTGCGGTAGCTCTCGACGGGGATGCGTCCGAAGCGCACCTTTACAAACTCGCACGAGAACACCTCCTCGAGACTGATGTCCAGCGAGCGGAAGTGGGAAAGCTGCTCGATCGAAGTCTCGTCCTGTTTCAATTGCTCCTCGAGCGCCGTTTTATGATCCTTTGCGCCGATCAGTCGGTCGCGCAGATCGGTCAGATATTCGCGCAGACCGTCCTCGTCGGTATCCTCGTCAACCGGCGTCATCTGCGGTTCCACACCGAAATCGGCGCACAGCTCGTTTAGCTGAGCAAGATCGGCGGAGTACGGATTTTCGTCATTGACACGGGTGATGCCGTGTGTCGAGCCGAGGGTGTCGGCTGTGCTCTCCGGCTGGAAGCAGTCGGCGTTAAGGCAGATCGCCGCCACTCGGTCCATCATGTCGCAGCGGCCGGAAATGCTGAGCATTTTCATTTTACTGACTGCCAAATTCTCATCCCCTTTTTTATTCGGTAATAATCAGCTTTTCGATGCTGTCGGGCGACGCGTTGTACCGCACGCCCTCAATTATGGTAACTATGTTGCGTATCTCAATCTCGGTCAGCTCGGTGTAGCACACGCTTACCACCGCCGGTGACGACGACATACGCAGCAAATTCAGATATTTCTTAAACATCACACGCGCGCAAAATTCGCTCGGCGATGAATGGGGTGTGCTTTTCATATACTCGCCGTAACGCGTCTCGCGCAGGATGTCCAGCACATCATCGGAGCTGTCGGCGTCCGCCATTCGGCGGCGTTTGTCCTGGTTTATATAACACGACGCGTCGAGCATACGCGACATTATGATCTCCTTTGACGAGCGGTAGTATTTCTTCGCACGATAGCACAGACGCGCATTTTGCAGCTCCGCTTTCATATTCAGCAGCGTGAGCAGGTCGCGCCGCGTGTCGCCATTAAAATTGTCGATGATAAATTCGCGCTCAAATCGGAACATTTCCGCGTGTATCGCCGCCTCAATCGAGGTGTAGTCAATGCCGTTGCCACGTTTGGCAAAGCCGTCAACCGTTTTTGCAAAGGGCGAGGTGCCTAGCGCGGCGGCAAGTTCGCCGAGCGTGCGTGCCGATGCCATCTTTTCGATTGAAAAGGAGACGATGCGGTCGGATATGCCGGAGCTTATCAGCATATAGTCCTCCGGATGCCCCGACGCAAGGTATCGCAAAAACTCCAGTATAACGCGCATCTCCTCGCGGCGCATTACCACGGCTGCCATTTTGTCGCCGACCGACCGCTCGAAGCGGCACAGTCCGGATATATCGCGCAAATACTGTTCGTTGAGCCGCCTCTCAAGATTGCCGCGGTGAATAGCCGATTCGCGCACATCGGAAAGCGCCTGCGCGTAGCGTGTACGCGTTTTGAGATAGGCGGCAACCTCGGCAACCGAGCCAAGGGTAAGCATATCGTGATAATTCTGCGGCGTCAGGCGTGCGCCGAATTTTGCGCGCACCTTTGCCGTTATTGAATTGGAAGCGCTGATCTCCGGCATTTTTTCCGACACCGCCTTTCGTAATGTAGTAATAATGTAAAGACAGCACCCATTGTAATGGAAACGACGCGGTATTGACCGCCGTCCGCGTTATTATAAAAGGTGCTTTTTTCGTGGAGGATAATGCGTTTTTTCAGGCGTGCGAACTATCCTCTGATAACGCGCTCGTATATCTCCTGCGCCCACTTTTCACCGTTTTGTGCAAAGATCTGCTCCAATCGGCTTTCCGATTCGGCGGCGCTTTGCTGTTCCTTTTCAAGCAGCGCCTCGGCAGAACCCTGCTCCTCCTGTTCGATGACCTTTAAGCGGTTTTCGGTGCGCTCGTTATACTCGGCGCGCATACGCTCCACCTGCTGTGCGAGCGAAAGCTCGGCATTTTTGCGTGCATCCTCGGCGTGAGCGGTGATTTCGCGGCCCTCCTTATCGAGCTGAACTATGCGGCAAAGCAGCTCATTAAGGCTGGGGCTGCCGATCTCCTCACCCGACGGAAAGCGTATATTTGATTCGGCCACTGTACGCCACCTCCCGAAATAATAGAATATACATTATAATAATGTATTGTTTTCTGTAAGTTTATTATAATCCGCCCGCCAAATAAAACAATAGCCAATGTATACAAATACTTTTCGAAGCGCCTGAGTTTTTTAATCAATTTTCAGTTTTTTCGGATAATAAGCGCCGTTGCGGCGCATACTTTTTACTACTGAAACCCCGCAACCAATCATACGGAGGTATCGAAAAGGAATGCTCAACCTTGCCATTCTCGGAGCGTCACGCGACCGCCGCGAAATGCTTACGCGGCCGCTTGAACGGTATCACGTCGCCGCAAAAACGGGCGTGCCGCCGTACGATGTAGTACTGTGCTTCGGCGCAAGCCGACAGGTTCCGCCGTGCAAGGCGGCAGTTGCGCTGTCGGACGACGCGGGTGCAATGGAACGTCTGAAAGGAGCGGGCTGCACGGTTATAGCCTGCGGAACGGCGGAGACCGACACGGTCAGCCTGTCAAGCATCGGCGAGCGCGCCGCCGCGGTCAGTCTTCAGCGCGAACTTACCCTGCCGAACGGAAAAAAGCTCGAACCGTGCGAGATACCGGTGCGTCTCGGCGGCGAATATAGCAGTGGCGGCAACATATCTAACCGGCGTACGCGCGGCGAATCGGGCGGCAGCCCAGACGACCGCGTAAAAAATTGCGCCTGCGGCGTGTCGGACAGACGCACCGACAGCGTATTGAATAACAGCGGCGATTACCGGCGCCGAGGCCGCAAAATTGACGGCGGCATGATAACGGTCGCGGCGGCGCTGCTGCTGCTTTGCGGCGTTGATCCCGACCACGGCTACGATCTCACCTGAAGCACGTCGCTCTCAAACCATTGCCGCCCAGCGAATCGGGCGGCAGCTCAGACGACCGCGTAAAAAATTGCGCCTGCGGCGTGTCGGACAGACACACGGCTGTTTTTAGCTGCCATGCGACTATTGGAGGATGTTGCGCGGCTCTTTTCGACGCATTGTCTTTTTGCCGTTCGTCGGCAGCAACAATATCATCAATTTCCGCTCTCTTTTGTTAAAATGCTTAAAAATCCGTAAAAAACGCGCACATTCTCATTTTGTTTGCTCATTGCGGTGTCTGCTCCCAAAGCGTATAATTTTCTCTGGGTCGAATTTTAGATATTTTCGTCTGAATTTCAACGGGAGGAATGATCGCATGACACGGGATCTTACACAAGGCAGACCGGCAAAGGTATTGCTTTCCTTTGCTATACCGATTTTTTTCAGCACTCTTTTTCAACAGCTTTATAATATCACCGACAGCATTATCGCAGGCAAATTTGCCGGCGAGCAGGCTCTTGCGGCGATCGGCGCGTCCTATCCCGTAACCATGATATTCATGGCTATCGCCGTCGGCTCCAACTCAGGCTGTTCGGTCATTATATCGCAGCTCTTCGGCGCAGGGCGCACAAAGGACATGAAAACCGCCGTATCCACCTCTCTCATTTCGCTTTTTGCCATCTCCGTTATACTGACCGTCGGTGCGCTGATATTCACGCCGCAAATAATGACCGCCATGCGTACGCCCTCCGACATTTACAACGATGCCAATACATATTTCCGCATTTATATCGGCGGCTTCACCTTCCTTTCAGTTTATAACATTTCCACCGGCGTTTTTACGGCGCTCGGCGACTCAAAAACTCCGCTGTGGTTTCTAATCGGGTCTTCAATCATAAATACCATACTCGACTACCTTTTTGTTGCCGTTTACGGCTGGGGCGTCGAAGGAGCTGCGTGGGCGACATTCATCGCTCAGGGCGCCGCCTGCCTGCTTTTGCTGTGGGTGCTGGTAATTCGTATGCGCTCGATTGAATCGAACCGCTTTGATATTTTCTCCTTTCGTATGCTCGGCAATCTCGGCCGCGTTTCTATCCAGACGATTTTACAGAGCAGCTTTATTTCGGTCGGAAATATGCTCGTTCAGGGGCTTATCAACAGTTGCGGACTGTCATCTGTGATAGCAGGCTATGCCGCCTCGACCAAGCTTAACTCATTTGCTATCACATCCGTATCCACGGCGTCCAACGCGATGGCGGCATTCACCGCACAAAACGTCGGCGCAAGGCGGTTTGACCGTGTAAAGCAGGGTTATCACTCGTGCATACTTATCGCATTGCTCATCGCGTCCCCATTCATCATCGGCTACACATTTTTCAGCGACTTTTTCGTCCGACTTTTTCTCGACAACAACAGCTCCGCGCTTGCCGTCGAGACCGGCAGCACCTTTTTAAAAATGATTTCGCCGTTCTATGCAGTCGTCACGCTAAAGCTGATGAGCGATTCGGTCACGCGCGGCGCGGGCGCAATGAAGCTGTTTGCAATCTCCACCTTTGTCGATCTGATACTGCGCGTCGCGATATCCTATGCGCTTTATCCGTCGCTCGGCGTTAACGGCATTGCGCTTTCGTGGCCGATCGGCTGGGTGATCGGCGCTGTGCTGGCGATACTGTTCTACCGATTCGGCAATTGGCGCGATCATGCGCTGACCTGATCGACGGCGAACCGTGGCGGAAACCGCACATCAACTTACGCACACCCATTCGCTCACTAAACCGCGCATCCCCTTATGTTACACGCACCGATTCACTTACGAAATCGTACATTATACCGTGCAAAAAATTATCTCGGTGCATAAATTAAGATTCGAGTACAATGCCGAACAAAATTTGTGCCGAAAACCACACCCGAAAATCGGGCGCAAAGCCGAAATTTATACCGTCATCAGATTGCAGGGGCGACTGTCGGTCGCCCCTGCAAATGTATTTTATATGCATTTATACACAGGTGTTTTGCATATGTACGGTAAAACTGCCCTAAATAGTGCATAAAGAGTGCAATTAAGCTGTATTTTGTTAACAAAAATAAAGAAAATGTCATTTTGCTATTGCATATTTATACACTTTGTGCTATTATAATTGCATAACAAACGAATAAATATGCAAACGGAGGCATTCACCATGAATAAAAAAGACATTAAAAAGGTCGTTCTCGCATATTCCGGCGGTCTGGACACCTCGATCATCATCCCGTGGCTCAAGGAGAACTACAACAACTGCGAGGTCATTGCCGTTTCCGGCAATGTCGGTCAGGCAGACGAGCTGGAGGGACTTGAGGAAAAGGCACTTAAGACCGGCGCGTCCAAGCTGTATATCGAGGATCTGACCGAGGAATTTCTCACCGACTACGTTTTCCCCTGCGTTCAGGCAGGCGCGCTGTACGAGGACTATATGCTCGGAACTGCTTTCGCCCGTCCCCCGATCGCAAAGCGCATTGCCGAGATCGCTATCGCCGAGGGCGCCGACGCCATCTGCCACGGCTGTACCGGAAAGGGCAACGATCAGGTGCGTTTTGAGCTTGCGATAAAGGCGTTTGCGCCCGATATGCCAATCATTGCGCCGTGGAGAGAGTGGAATATCAAATCCCGCAGCGAGGAAATCGACTATGCCGAGGCGCACAACATTCCGCTGAAGATAAACCGCGAGACCAACTACTCAAAGGACAAAAACATTTGGCATCTGTCGCACGAGGGACTCGATCTTGAGGATCCGGCGAATGAGCCGCTGTACAATAAAAAAGGCTTCCTCGAAATGGGTGTTTCGCCCGAAATGGCTCCCGACAAGCCGACCTATGTAAAAATCCATTTTGAGCAAGGCATCCCGACCGCTGTCGACGGCAAGCAGATGAACGCAACCGAACTGGTCGCCACCCTCAACAAGCTCGGTGGCGAAAACGGAATCGGACTGCTCGACATCGTCGAAAACCGTCTTGTCGGCATGAAATGCCGCGGCGTTTACGAGACTCCCGGAGGAGCTATCCTCTACAAGGCGCACAACGTGCTGGAGACCATTTGCCTTGATAAGGAGACCGCTCACTACAAGTCGCTCGTAGCGCAGAAGCTGGGCGAAATGGTCTATAACGCTCAGTGGTTCAGCCCGCTGACCGACGCCATTCTTGCATTTGTTCGCCAGACACAGAAAACGGTCACCGGCGACGTTACTCTCAAGCTCTACAAGGGCAACATGATAAACGCCGGCGTCACCTCGCCCTACTCACTCTATGACCCCGAGATCGCGACATTTGACGAGGACGACGTGTACAATCAGGCAGATTCGGCAGGCTTCATCAATCTTTACGGTCTGCCCATCAAGGTCAACGCAAAAATGAAAGCGAAAAATAACATTAAGTAAGTAGGTATTTCTTATGGATAAAATGTGGGCAGGCAGATTTTCGAAGGCGCTTGACAAGCAGGCGGACGATTTTAATTCGTCTATCCGCTTTGACAGCAAAATGTATCGGCAGGATATAACCGGCTCGATCGTTCACGCCGCCATGCTTGCTCGTCAGGGCATCATTTCGCCCGACGAAAAGGACAAGATAACCGACGGACTGGCATCCATTTTAAGCGATATCGAAAGCGGCAAGCTGCAAATCGATATGAATGCGGAGGACATCCATATGTTCGTCGAGTCGGAGCTGACGGCGCGCATCGGCGACGCTGGAAAGCGGCTGCATACCGCGCGCAGCCGTAACGATCAGGTCGCTTTGGACATTCGCCTTTATCTGCGCGAATGTACCGGCGAGATACAAACGCTGCTGCACGAGCTTATCGCCGCCATACGCAACAAGGCGGCCGAAAACAAGTCGACTATTATGCCGGGTTATACCCATTTGCAGCGCGCACAGCCGATAACCTTTGCCCACCATCTGCTCGCCTACGCGATGATGTTCACGCGCGACTGCGATCGGCTGAGCGATGCTGTAAAGCGGATGAACTACTGTCCGCTCGGCTCGTGTGCCCTCGCCGGCACAACATATGCGACCGACCGCGACTTCACCGCTGCCGAGCTTGGCTTTGACGGCATAACACTAAACAGCATTGACGGTGTATCCGACCGCGATTTCTGCATCGAGCTGATGAGCGATTTCGCAACCGTCATGATGCACCTGTCGCGGCTGAGCGAGGAGATCATTCTGTGGTCAAGCTGGGAATTCCGTTTCGTCGAACTGGACGACAGCTTCACTACCGGCTCAAGCATCATGCCGCAGAAGAAAAATTCAGATATGGCTGAGCTTGTCCGCGGAAAAACAGGCCGCGTTTACGGCAATCTGATGGCAACACTGACCATGCTTAAGGGGCTGCCGCTCGCCTACAACAAGGATATGCAGGAAGACAAAGAGGCTATATTCGACAGCGTGGAAACGGTCAAGGCTTGCCTCGGCGTTTTCGCTCCGATGATAGCTACAATGCGCGTGCTGACCGACAATATGTACGCCGCCGCGTCAAAGGGCTTTATCAACGCGACCGATCTTGCCGACTACCTGACCAAAAAGGGTATGCCATTCCGCAGTGCATACAAGATCGTGGGACAAATCGTCGCATACTGCATCGAAAACGGCTGTGTGTTGGATAATATGCCTTTGGAAAGCTACAAACAGTTCAGCGATATGTTTGAGACCGATCTGTACGACGAAATATCACTCGAAACCTGCGTTGCTAAGCGCATTTCCGCCGGAGGAACAGGCCCCGACTCGGTCGAAAAACAGTTGCAATACATTACATATTTCCTGAATAAATAAATTCGGACAACAAAACACCATATTACAAAACGAAAACGGGCATCCTTTTTCACAAGGATGCCCGTTGTTTTTGTCATTTATGAAGGTAATTCTGTAAAAAAGCCGTTTACAGCTCCGCGCTGCCGCTGTGCAGAAACGCGGCGGTCTTTGCGCTGTTCGGATGGTCGAAGATATCCTCCGGTGTGCCCATTTCCTCTATCACGCCGTCAGCCATGTATATGATCTTGTCGGCGACGTTGCGCGCAAAATTCATTTCGTGCGTAACAATGACCATGGTGCGGTCGCTGTTTTTGAGCCCCTTGATAGCTTTCAGCACTTCTCCGGTCAGCTCGGGATCGAGCGCGCTGGTCGGCTCGTCAAAGCACAGTATATCGGGAGAAAGAGCAAGAGCGCGCGCAATGGCTACTCGCTGCTGCTGGCCGCCCGAAAGCTGACACGGGTAGTTGTCCAGGCGATCGGAAAGCCCGACCATATCAAGCAGACCGCGTGATTTCGACTCGATCTGCTCCTTCGTTCCGGTGCCGAGCAGTTCCTGCGCCAGCATAACGTTTTTGAGAGCGGTATACTGCGGAAAAAGGTTAAACTGCTGAAATATCAACCCGAAATGCAGACGCATTTTACGCACCTGCGAGTCAGAGTAGCGTTTCGCCTCGGCGGCGTCGAATATTTTTTCGCCGTTAACAAATATTTCGCCGCGGTCGGCAGTCTCCAAAAAGTTCAAACAGCGCAGCAACGTTGTTTTACCGGAGCCGGAGGACCCGATAATGGCCAGCGCCTCGCCTTTTTGCAAGTCAAACGAAATATCCCGCAGCACGGCGGTGCTGCCGAAGCTTTTGCCGATACCGGCAACTTCCAACAATGCCATAGCCGTGCCCCCTTAGCGGAAATAGTCCAGCCGTTTTTCCAGCCAGCCAAAAAATAGCGTCAGTACGCCAACAAATATCAGGAAGAATACAGCCGTGGAGAACAGCGGCCAGATCAGGCCCTTGGCACTGTACTCCTTGGCCATCATGATGATGTCCTTGTTAGCGATGACGTTGGCCAGGGAGGTATCCTTGACCAGGGTGATGATCTCGTTGCCCATGGGCGGCAAAATGCGCTTGACCACCTGCAGCAGCGTGACCTTGAAAAAGATCTGGCTGCGGGTCATGCCCAGCACCTGCCCGGCCTCGGTCTGGCCCTTGGGCACAGCCTCAATGCCGCCGCGGTAAATTTCCGAGAAATAGCAGGCGTAGTTGATGGCAAAGGCCACCACAGCCGCCACCAGACGGCCGCTACTGCCCGATGGCCACGGGTTGGTAAAGCCCATCAGGCCGGGGCCTAAGTAGATGACCAGAATCTGCAGCATCAGCGGTGTGCCGCGGATCGCCCAGACAAAGGTTTTTACCACGCCGCGCAGCGGGGCAAAACGGCTCATCGAGCCGAACGCCACCACCAGGCCCAGCGGGATCGCAAACAGCAGCGTCAGCCCGAACAGCTGGCAGTTCAGCCAGAAAGATTCGGTCAGGCGCCCCCAAATAACAGCCGCCTCGCCCATCACTCGGCCAGGGTCAGGCTGTACTTGTCAGCCAATTTCTGCATGGTACCGTCAGCTTTCAATTCGTCAAACGCAGCGTTGACAGCCTCGGCTACATCGCTGCCCTTACGGAAAGCCACACCGTATTCCTCGGCGTTCAGCTCGTCCTTGATGGCCAGGTTGGCGTAATCGGTGCCCTCACCGATCATGGCGGTAGCCAGGGTCAGATCCAGCACGGCGGCGTCGGCGGTGCCGGCGGCTACTTCCATCAGGCAATCGGTCTGGACGCTCTTGCTCACGTAGTCAGCCTGGGACAGGCTCTCGTCATCCTGGATGGCGCTCTCGCCGGCAGAACCAGCCTCGGCTACCACGGTCTTGCCCACCAGGTCAGCAGTGGAGCTGTAGTCAGCGTCGGACTTCATCACGACGACCTGCGCGTTCTTGGCATAGGCCTTCGTGCAGGCGGTGTTGGCCATGATGTCATCGGTCAGGGTCATGCCGTTCCAGATGCAGTCGATGCTCTTGGCGTCCAGCTCGACGATCTTGGTATCCCAGTTGATCTCCACAAAGTCCGGCTCCACACCCAGCTTTTCACAGACGGCGGTGGCCAGCTCGGTGTCAAAGCCGGTAAAGTTGCCGTCGGCGTCTGTGTAGTTCATCGGCTCGTATACGGTGTAACCGATGGTCATCTTGCCCTTACCCTGGATGTAGGCCAGGTCGCTGTCGGCAGCGGCCTCGGTGGTGGAAGCCGCGGCGGAATCGGCTGCCGGGGCAGACGACGAAGCGGCACCGCCGCAAGCGGCCAGGCTGACCGCCATACCGGCAGCCAGCGCCATGCTGATGAGTTTTTTCATAGTTGTGACCTCCTCAAAATACTTTGCACAGTTCCCTCTCACGCTTGCTTTATCGATTCAGGGTGATAAAGCAAGCGTATGCTACAATTTTACCGCAAATTGTAATTTTATGCAAGTTTAAAATGCAAAAAGGCGGATAAATCGGCAGTTAATGCGCCCAAAATGCAATCAGACCCGTACCATATCCCGGGAAATATCCTTAAGTGCAGCCGCGCCGCACAGCCGCATGGTGTCAGCCAGCTCGGCCCCCAGCTTCTCGGTCAGGCAGGCAACGCCCTCGGCACCGCCGCCATACACCGCCGTAACGTAGGGGCGGGCAACCAGCACGGCGTCTGCGCCCAGCGCCAGCGCCTTGAACACATCGCCGCCGGTGCGGATGCCGCCATCCACAAACACTTTGGCACGGCCTGCCACGGCTTCCACGATCTCCGGCAGCACTTCCTCGGTGGCTGGGCAATCGTCCAACACGCGGCCGCCGTGGTTAGACACCACGATGCCCGCCACACCGGCCTGCACTGCCTTTTCGGCGCCCTTGGCGGTCATGATGCCCTTCAAAATAAAGGGAACGCCCGCCTCCCGGGCGATCTCCTGCAGCTGCTCCACGGTCTTGCTGCCCGCCGGCGGGGTCAGGTTCTGCAAAAAGGGCAATCCCGCTGCATCAATGTCCATGGCCAGCGCAAAGCAGCCGGACTCGCGTGCCATCGACATTTTCTTTGCAACGGTGGCGTTATCCCAGGGCTTGACCGTGGGGATGCCGAAGCCGCCATTGGCCGCAATGGCCGCGGTGGCCCCCTCCATCACCTTGGGGTTGGTGCCGTCACCGGTAAAGGCGGCAATGCCCGCAGCCGCACAGGCAGGGACCAGGATGGCATTATAATCCATGTCATTGTACTTGTCGCCGTAGTGCAGCGTCATCGCGCCCACCGGCCCGGCAAAAAATGGGTATTTAAATGTACGCCCAAACAGCTGCAAGCTGGTATCGGGGGTAAAATTCTCGTGAATGGTGTCCATATTCAGCCGCACATTGCGCCAGGCGTCAAAGTTGCGGATGGCCACGGTGCCACTGCCCTTGGCGCCGGGGCCGGGGATGTTGCCGCCGCAGGCACGGCCGTTGCACACGGGGCAGACGCGGCAGGGACCCATCTGCCCGCGGGCGGCCTGCAATAGTTCTGCGCAATTCATGATTTTGCCTCCTCTAAATAAAGGGCCTCCGGCTTTACGCCAGAGGCCGCAGTCCCTTACAGAACCTTGCTCAAAAAGTCGATGGTACGTGGTTGTTTCGGGTGGTCGATGACCTCTTCGGGGGTGCCCTCCTCCACGATGTAGCCG
>USQH01000030.1 GCA_900556765.1 uncultured Oscillospiraceae bacterium | reverse complement strand
ACGGGATGTGACCTCGACTGCGGTAAAAACCTTGTCGGCGCGTTTCATCACCCGTCGCTCGTGCTTATTGACGCCGATGCTCTGAGCACATTGCCGCCGAGCTATCTTGCGGACGGCATGGGCGAGGTTATTAAAACCGCCTGTATTCGTTCGGCGTCTCTCGCAGAGCAGCTTGAGAAAAGCGGCAAATACGAAGAAATCGACAACATTATATATCAGTGCGTGCAAATCAAGGCGCAGGTTGTGGAAAATGATTTTACCGAAAAGGGCGAGCGTATGCTGCTCAATTTCGGGCATACCATCGGTCACGCAATCGAAAAGCTGGAAAACTTCAGCGGCATTTCGCACGGAATGGCAGTAGGCGTAGGCATGGTTGCCGTTTGCCGCGCCGCCGAAAGATCCGGACTGACAAAAACCGGCTGCGCCGACAGAATATGTGCCCTGCTGAACAAATACGATATGCCGACATCAACCGATCACGACTCCGACGCAATAGCCGAAGTCGCCATGAAGGATAAAAAGAAACTCGGCGGACAGCTTAATCTGGTACTGCTGCACGACATCGGCGACGCGTATATTTACGGTATGGACAGCAACCGATTCGCTGATTTTTTAAGGAGGTAAGCGTGTATGAAAGCGTTTATCACACCATCTAAGCTTTGCGGTGAGGTCGACATCCCGTCATCCAAAAGCGCGTCTCACCGCGCACTTATCTGCGCGGCGCTCGCAAAGGGAACCAGCCGTATTCACGGCATAACTCTATCAGACGATATTGAAGCGACCGTAACGGCAATGGTACAGCTTGGCGCGAAAATCGAAACCGACGGGGACGATTACCTCGTTACCGGCATTACCGAAGCGACAACCCTGCCGCAGATCGACTGCGGCGAATCCGGTTCAACGCTGCGTTTTTTGATACCGGTAGCGGCCGCTCTCGGCGCCGATGCCACTTTTTTCGGTCACGGGCGGCTGGTCGAGCGACCGCTGTCGGCGATGACCGACCTGCTGAACGCACACGGTGTCAAATGCACTTACACATCCAGTGTGAATTTGCCGCTTGAGGTGCGCGGCAATATGCCGAGCGGCGAATACCAAATCGGCGGCAACGTAAGCTCTCAGTATATTTCCGGGCTGCTGTTTGCTTTATGCCGGCTTGGAAAATCATCCAAAATAATACTCACTACGCCGCTTGAATCGGCGGCTTACGTTGATATGACCATTGCCGCACTGCAAAAATTCGGCGCAAAGATAATACGCACCGACAACGGGTACAAAATTGAGCCGTCAACTCTTACTGCCTGTGAAATGACCGTCGAGGGCGACTGGTCACAGGCGGCGTTTTACCTCGCGGCGGCAACGCTCGGCGGCGACATCAGGATACGCGGTCTTGACCGCCGTTCGGTGCAAGGCGACCGCGCCGCAGAGGAGATTTTCCGTGAAATCGGCGCCGATATTAGATGGGAGGGCGATATGCTACACGCAAAAAGCGGAAGTCTTTCGCCGATCACCGTTGACGCGGCTCAGATACCCGACATCATACCACCGATTGCTGTCGTGCTCGGCTTCTGTGAGGGTCAGTCGTCGATAGTCAACGCCTACCGTCTGCGAATAAAAGAGAGCGACCGCCTGTCCGCAATCGCCCGTGGACTGGTCATGAACGGAGTCAGCGTAATTGAAACGCGCGATTCGCTTATCATCGACGGTAAACCCTTTTCCGGCGGTGTGATCGACGGATTTGCCGACCATCGAATTGTTATGGCGTTTTCGATAGGCGCCGCGTATGCAAACGGCAACAGCGTCATCACCGACGCCGAAGCAATCAGCAAATCATATCCGCGCTTTTTCGACCATTTCAGCGCTATCGGAGGCAATGTAAATGTCATCTAACATAGGTAAATACATTAAAATGCAAATTTTCGGCGAAAGCCACGGACCTGCTATCGGCGTTGTTTTGGACGGACTGCCGCACGGAGAGATAATCGACACGGACGCTATCGCTGTCCAAATGAAGCGTCGCGCTCCGGGCGGTGACGCTACATCCACGCCTCGGCGTGAAGCCGATGCTCCGGAGATACTTTCAGGCATGCTGAACGGAAAAACAACAGGCGCGCCGCTGTGCGCCATTATCCGCAACACGAACACACGGTCGGGTGACTACGCCGAACTGCGCGATACTCCCCGTCCCTCTCATGCCGATTTTCCGGCATCTATCCGTTTTGACGGCTGCAACGATCTGTCGGGTTCGGGTCACTTTTCGGGACGGCTGACCGCTCCCATGACTTTTGCCGGAGCAGTATGCCGCCAGATACTTGAGCGTCGCGGCATTACAGTCGGTGGTCATATTTACTCGGTCGGCGGTGTATACGACCGACCATTTGACGCAGTAAATGTAAGAGAGGATCAGCTTCATGCGCTGTCGCAGCGTTCATTTTCGGTAATTTCCGCCGACGCGGAACAAAAAATGCGCGACGTCATTGAGGACGCACGCACACACGGTGATTCGGTCGGCGGCTCGGTTGAGATCGCCGTCACGGGAATGCCGGCAGGATGCGGCGACATGATGTTCGGCTCTGTCGAAAGCCGTATCAGCGAGGCGCTGTTCGGTGTTCCGGCAGTGAAAGGAATCGAATTCGGCGCAGGATTCGGTCTTGCCACCATGCGCGGCAGCGAAGCAAACGACCGCTATTCCGCCGACGGCGAAAAAATAGTGACGCTGACAAATAACAACGGTGGTCTGCTGGGCGGTCTGACGAACGGTATGCCGCTGATAATCCGCGCGGCTCTAAAGCCGACGCCTTCCATTTCGGCACAGCAGCAGACGCTCAATGTACGCACGATGAAAAGCGAGCCTCTTACCATCCGCGGACGGCACGATCCGTGCATTGTCGGGCGTGCATTGCCGGCTGTCGAGAACGTAATATGCTACGTGCTGTGCGACATTTTGAGAGGAAACGGTAAACTATGAATTTGGACGAAATAAGGCAAAATATCGACAGCATTGACAGGCAGCTCGTCGAGCTGATATGCTCCCGCATGAATATGTCAAAGGCTGTCGCCGAATATAAAGTAAGCAACGGTATGAAGGTATTTGACGCCGCGCGCGAAAAGGCGATACTTGACAAAGTAGGGCAGTTCGGCGGCGAATACGGCAACGCCGTTCGGCTCATCTACGGCACGATAATGGAGCAAAGCCGTGCATTGCAGTATCCGTTGGTAAATGCCGGCGATGTTGCGGCGCCGAGCGCCGTTCCCGACCCCGATTCGGTCACGCGGATCGCATGTCAGGGCGTTAAAGGCTCCTATTCGTCGCTTGCGGGACGCAAAATGTTTAAAAACGCCGATATTCTGTGCTGTGCGAAGTTTGCCGATGTTTTTGACGCGGTCGAACGCGGCGATGCCGAGCTCGGCGTACTGCCGGTAGAAAACTCGTGGGCAGGTTCGGTACACGAAGTGTACGACCTGCTGATGGACCGCAAATTTTATATTACTGCCGCCGCAGATGCGGCGATATCCCACAATCTGATAGGCACACCGGATGCCGATATCGACTGCATTAAGCGCGTAATGTCGCATGAACAGGCACTGCGCCAATGCGCCGCGTTTATTAACGAGATCGGCGCCGAGCCGGTCGTCTGCTCCAACACGGCGGTCGGTGTCAGTCAGGTTGCGAAGCTCGGCGACAGGCATATCGCCGCCATAGGCTCCGCCGACGCTGCTCATCGCTACGGCATGAAAATACTCAAAAGCGATATTGCCAGCGCCGACAAAAATGTCACTCGCTTTGTTGCCGTATCAAAGCAATTTTGTGCAAGCGAGAACGCCGACAAGATCAGCATGGTGTTCAGTCTGCCTCATAAGCCGGGTACTCTTTACTCTGTATTTTCGCGGTTTGCGGCAGCAGGACTCAATATGTCAAAGATTGAGTCGCGACCGATCAAAAACCGTAATTTTGAGTATCTCTTTTACGTCGATCTGATAGGCCGCCTGATAAACGGCGACACAGTTAACATCATCCGCTCGCTCGAGGAGGAGTTGGACGAATTTACACTACTCGGGAATTATGAAGAAATATCCTTTGATATCGAGTGATTTCTGTTTACAAACGGCTTTATCGGTGCTATAATATAATTAGTAATTATTTTTATAAATATCTTTTATCGAAATGAGTGAAACGATATGAAAGATCTGATTACACCCGCAGGATATGCGTCAAAGCTCTCTTTACGCGACACACAGCGTGCCATTAAAATGATAAAGGATACCTTTCAGGTAAAACTGTCAAAAGCGCTGAATCTCGACCGCGTTACCGCTCCCGTGATAGTAACCAAGGAGAGCGGCATCAACGACGACCTGAACGGAGTCGAGCGAAAGGTCGATTTTGACATGAAAAATATCGACGGTATCGGCGAAGTTGTTCAGTCACTCGCAAAGTGGAAGCGCATGGCGCTCTACCGCTACGGCTATCAGCCGGGCGAGGGTATTTACACCGATATGAACGCCATTCGCCGCGACGACGACTGCGACAATATGCACTCGGTATTCGTCGACCAGTGGGACTGGGAAAAGGTCATTAACAGAAGCGACCGCAACATTGAATTTTTGAAGGACACCGTGCGCAAGATCGTCACGGCGATTGCCGACGCTCAGCGCGAACTGCGAGCTGCCTATCCGCAGCTTGACGCCGAAATAAACGAGGACGTCTGCTTCATCACGACGCAGGAGCTGGAGGATATGTACCCCCAGCTTACGCCGAAGGAGCGCGAAAATGCCTTTGTAAAGAAGCACGGAACCGTATTCGTAATGCAAATCGGCGGTCTGCTTCGCAGCGGCATCAAGCACGACGGCAGAGCGCCCGACTACGACGACTGGTCGCTCAACGGGGACATTCTCGTATGGAACAATGTGCTCGGCTGTGCGTTTGAGCTGTCCAGCATGGGTGTGCGCGTTGATGAAAACTCACTTGCCGAGCAGCTTACGCTCTGCAACGCGGAGGAACGCCGCAAATTTCCATATCACAGCGGCATCTTAAACGGAACGCTGCCCCTTACCATCGGCGGCGGCATCGGTCAGTCGAGAATTTGTATGTATCTGCTCGAAAAGGCACATATCGGCGAAGTGCAGATATCCATTTGGCCGGATAAAATGGTCAAGGAATGTGCCGAGCACGGCATTGAACTGCTGTAAAATTCGCGATACGGTCTTGATAATTTAAACGACGTAGTCAGGACCTCCGGCTAAGCCGGAGGCTTGAGTCGCCCTAGAAGGGCATATTACAGACGAACCCCCTAAAGGGGCGCCGAAAAGGTTTGCCGACTGCATTTCTTTTTCCGGCTACCCCTCAAGGGGTTTTATTTATGCCTTCTTGTTCTCGCTACCCGTAAACGGGTCGATGTATTCTTTTAGGCTCATTTGGTCTGCTACTTGATCTTCATCTAACTGATGCTTTATGTACTCTTGTATTTGCTTTTTATTTCTTCCTACAGTATCTACATAATAGCCTCTTGCCCAAAAATGTCTATTCCCGTATTTGTACTTTAAATTTGCATGTCTGTCGAAAATCATTAGCGAACTCTTCCCTTTCAGGTATCCCATTATCTGCGATACGCTATACTTCGGTGGTATACTTATTAGCATATGCACATGATCCGGACACAGTTCCGCCTCTATAATCTCTACTCCCTTTTGCTCGCATAGCTTCCTTAAAATTTTTCCTATATCGACTTTTATTTCTCGATATATTATCTGTCTGCGATATTTTGGTGCAAATACAATATGGTATTGACATCTCCAACTTGTATGGTCTAAACTATTTATGTCTTTCTCTTTCATGATAAAGACCTCCTTGTTATTTTAGTTGTGTGGTCGGCAAACCACTTCTATTATAACAGGGAGCTTTTTTTCGTGTCTACTCTACTTCTCGCTATAAGCTATTTTTATCCCCCCTGCATAGCAGGGGGTTTACTTTGTCACAGACAAATATAACAAAACTATCCCGACGGAAATACTCCGTTGGGATAGTTTTGTTATATGATACAATTACAAATCGGTGTCGAAAGACGAAACACATATGAAAAAGTGCGTAAGACCTGACAAATACATTTGATTCGTCCGTTTCACGAACTCTTTATTGCCGTTTATATTTCGCCGAATTTGTTCATTACAAGTCCGGTGATAAGCTTAGGATAAAAATATGTCGATTTTTGCGGCATCTTTTCACCAGCGGTCGCAACGGCACTGATCTCGCAAACGCGGGTCGGATTCATGATGAAACAGCAGTTAGCCTTGCCGCCGTTAACAGCGTCAATCGCCTCTGACTGCGCTCTGGTATAAGTCAGGTTAATCTGATTAGCCATATTTTCCTTGTCAATTCCGAGTATACGCTCCAGTATTAGGCTGTGCAAAACGGTAACATCCAGTCCGCGGAGCGCCTCGCTTGCATTCGGAAACAGTTCATCCAGCGGCTGCATTGTTTTCAGCGTCAGCATGGCGATTCTGTCGGGCGCATACAGCACGACCGATTTTTTGCCGTCGGCGTATTTAGCGTCCAGCGCAGGTTTCACAGCGGAAGTGTTCGGAAGCATTTCAACATCGAAATACTCGCGGCAGCCGTCGATGACCGCATCGGCGTCGAAGCCGTTAATATCGCGGACGATACGATGGGTCGGGAATACGACCAATCCGTCGTTATCAAGATCGACCAGCATCATCATAACGTAATCGCAGTCGTCTCCGATTTTCGCCGCACCGCTCTCGCGCAGATGATTGCGGAAATTGAGAGAAGTCTCGTAGCGGTGATGCCCGTCGGCTATGTACAGCTTACGCGGTGCAAACTGCGCCGTAAGAGCGGTGATCGCGTCGGCGTCATACACCGGCCACAGCGAATGAGTCACACCGTCGCCGTCGGTAAACGACTGAGCCGCGGCGCAAGCGGACAGCTTGTTTATGAGTTCGAAAGTCTCGCCGCGCTCGTCCTTGTAAAGCGAATATATCTGTGAAAAATTGCACATGGTGGCTGAAAATAGATTGAAGCGATCCTGCTTTGCCTTTGACAAAGTTTCCTCATGCGGCAGGACAACGCCCTTTGAAAACTCCTCGATCTTCACACGGCATATAATTCCCTTTACGGCGTAATCCACACCTTCGACCGAAAACTTTTCCTCGTAAACATATATTCCCGGGCGCTCGTCGCAGGCAACAATGCCGTCCGATTCCCACTTTTTCAGTACCTCGGCGGCACAGGCATAGGGATTCTCACCCTCGCGCGGAAGCTCAAGCCGGATAATATTATGCTCGTTTTTGGCAAGATAGCCGAGGCGCTGCTGCTCCGATATGATATCGTAAGGCGGACAGCACAGATCGGCGATACCGCCGGCTTTTTCGGTAAAGCGCAGTGCGCCGAATGGTTTTATTTCTGCCATAAATTCGATCAACTCCGTTAATTTTTCCTGGTTTGCCAATCATTATAACACATTTTGTACATCGTCAACAACAGAAATTTAATAAAAACTATTTATTGTTTGTAAGAAATATAGTATAATTAGGTTTTGATAATCGGTTTTAACAATACTTTTAATTATTTATACATAATTTGCGCAATTTTTTCTGTTAAAATCAGTTAGGAATCAATACCAGAGCAAGCAGGCAAATATTCGCTCTGTTTGCGGCGGTGTTAATCATACGGCGGCGATTCGTGAGCGCAGCAGGTTGTTTATTATAAATTTTACGAAAATCGTACTCTGCGACCGTATCGTCTCAAGCGTGCACAACTGCATACTGCTTATTTGGAGGTATTACTGTAATGATCGAGATCAAGAATCTCTCAAAGCGCTACGGCAATCAGCTTGCCGTTGACAACATCAGCTTCACCGTAAAGGACGGAGAGGTGCTCGGCTTTCTCGGCCCGAACGGAGCCGGTAAGTCGACAACGATGAACATCCTGACCGGCTACCTGTCCGCGACAAGCGGCAGCGTTTCCATTTCCGGTCACGACATTCTCGACAACCCCGACGAAGCAAAGCGGCACATCGGCTATCTGCCGGAGCATCCGCCGCTTTACTCCGACATGACGGTCAACGAATACCTTGGTTTTATGTTTGATCTGAAAAAGACCCGTCTGCCCAAAAAGCCGCATCTTGACGAAATATGCCGTCTTGTCCGCATAAACGATGTGCGCCACCGCGTGATAAAGCACCTGTCAAAGGGATATCAGCAACGTGTCGGTATCGCACAGGCGCTTATCGGCAACCCCGACGTGCTCATTCTTGACGAGCCGACCGTCGGACTGGACCCCAAACAGATAATCGAGATACGCAAGCTCATTACATATCTCGGCAAAAACCATACCGTAATACTCTCCTCACACATACTGTCCGAAATTCAGGCGGTGTGCGAACGCGTTATTATAATCAACAGGGGCACAATCGTTGCCGACGACGAAATGGACAACCTCTCAAAAGTTTTGCGCGATGACAACTCGCTCGCCGTCCGTATCAAGGGACCGGACAAAAATGTCATGCAGCTTATAAAAACCATTCCCGGTGTTGCAAACGTCACACTCAGCGGACGCAGCGAAAGCGGCTCGTTCGAGTACAAAATCGACGTCAACGGCAACAACGATATCCGCGGAGAGCTGTTCTCGCGGCTGAGCGAGCGCAAATGGCCGCTGCTTATGCTTAAGCAAAACGAGCTGACCCTTGAGGAAGTGTTCATGAAGCTGATTGACGGCACCGCCGACGAGGAGCAACTCGCCGCTATCAATAAACCGTCGGATGAAGGCGATGACGGCAAAACTGACGATATCGCCATCAAAGCAGTAAACGACGTCATGGGCGACATTCCGGAGCAGTTCGGTCATCCCGATGATGAAAAAGCCGCCGCAGACACTTCGGTCGGCGGTAAGGAGGAATAATCATGTCAGCAATATTTAAGCGCGAATTTAAATCATACTTTACTTCTCCGCTCGGCTATATCGTCGTGATACTTTACCTGCTGCTCAGCGGATTTCTTTTCACATATATGTTCCGCTCCGGCGCAGCGTATATCGAAAGCATTTTTTCTTATATGTCAAACTTCAGCTTCTTCCTGATTCCGGTGCTGACCATGCGCCTTTTCAGCGAGGAACGCAGAGCTAAGACCGATCAGGCGTTGCTGACAGCGCCGATCAAAGTCACTCACATCGTAATGGGTAAGTTTTTTGCCGCATTTGCCATAGTCGCTATGGTAACCGGCATTACACTTATATACGAGTTTGTTTTCTCGGTCGTAGTCGAAGTCAACTGGCTGCTGTATCTGAGCAGTCTGCTCGGAACGCTTCTTTTCTCAGCCGCTCTTATCTCAATCGGAATGTTCATTTCCGCACTGACCGAAAATCAGATGGTCGCCGCAATGGGTTCGGTCGCCGCCTCCCTCGTTATTATGATGATGGACACGATTGCCCAGCTTGCCGGCAGTATTGAGTTCGTATCCAAAGCGCTGTCATGGATGTCCTTTTCTACACGTTTCGGTTCTTTTATCAACGGACTTTTTAACTACACCGACGTTGCTTTTTTTGTCAGTTTTACGGCGATTTTCCTATTTTTGACCGTGCGCGTCGTTGAAAAGCGTCGCTGGGTCGGCGGTTCAAAGGAACAGGGCTACGCACTGGTTGCTCTGCTCACATTTGCTGCCACCGCTCTGCTCGGATATTATGCCGTCAAATATTATATTACCAATGCATCCGAAACAGGCGCAAGTGCAACTAATCTTACTATCGCCATTGTTTGTACCATACTTGCCATCTGTGCCGCTGTCGCCTGCGTATGGAGTGCGATCAAATTTACCACCGTTCATAATTCACGCAAAAAAGGCGTTGTTGTTGTCAAACTGGATCAAAAGGGTGAGTGGAAATGTCCCGCCTGCGGTGCGCAGAACACCGATATAAACAACTTTTGCGTTAAGTGCGATATTCAGCGTGTAGCAAACGAGCGGCAGACGGCAGCCTACATTAAGCCAAGCAAAAGACGCTCTGTGAAGCACGGAGCCTATGCTTTGGTCGTATCTGCTCTGTTTGTCGCCGTACTGGTTGGGCTGAATGTAGCCGCGTCTATGGTTGCGGAGGCATATCCGCTGACACTTGACCTTACAAGCGAGGGCGACTACTCCATCAGCGAGGAAAACCTTAAATACATCAGCAGGATTTCCCGTGATGTCACCGTAACCGTCTGTGCCGATAAAGACGAATACTACAACGGAACATATGCGCAATCACTCGCATCCAATGGTGTATACGACGTTTCAAGCGGTATGTTCTTTACACAGACAGAAACGCTTCTGCGTGAATATGAACAGCGCAATGACAAAGTAAAAGTACAGTACATTGATCCGCAAAGCACCGATTTTGCCTCCTATTCCGCAAAATATTCAGCGGATACATTTTCCACCGGTGATATTCTAATCGAATGTTCATTTGAACTGGACGGTAAAAAGGTCAACCATTACCGTCATCTTGATGCGTTTGATCTGTATACGATTGAAGAAACGCAAAACAGCAATAACTACTATTCACTTTATTACAGCGGCTATAAGTACGCATTGCACGAATCCAAAGTGGAAACTGCAATAACCTCATCAATTTACTCGGTAACGTCCGATAAAACATATCAGGTAGCGCTCATCACAGCAAACGGCGGTCAAAAAATTGATTCTCTGCAAAGCCTGATGGAATCTAACAACTACTCCTTTACCGAAATATCCAACCTCGTAACGCAGGATATTCCGGAGGATACCGATCTTGTAGTCATTGCTGCCCCGACTATGGATTATTCGGATGCTGAGTTAAAAAAACTGGACGATTTCCTCGATGTTGACGGTAAACAGGGCAAAAATATTCTTTACATTGCCGACCCGACTCAGGGCGACAATGTGCCCAACCTCACCGCATTCATCGGCGAATGGGGCTTCAATATTAACACCGGCTATGCTTATGCCACTGACGAAGGCACCTATTACTACTATCCCACCTATATCATGGCAACTGCCGCCGAGTCAGACTACCTAAAAGGTTTGGGCGACACAAATTATCTGTACATTTCCGACACATACTCGGCTATCAACGTTTCATTTGACGAAAACGAGTCACGCCAAACCGAAAATGTCATTTCTCTGCCCGAAAGTGCAGTTTGCTGTCCGCTCAACGCCGATAAGGACTGGAAACCGGACGATAATTCAGTCAAAGGTCCGTTCGTTGCGTTAGGTATCTCAACCGATACCGGATATGACGATGACTACAACCCAAGATATTCGCGTGTTATGGTTATAGGAGGAATGGATTTCATAAACACTTCCTTTAACTCTCAGGCATCGGTAGGCAACCTGAAAGCCGTGCTTTCCGCTGTAAACTATATGTACGACAATTCGGGTGAAGTTATATCGTTTGATCCACGCACACTGTCGGATAACTCATTTGAGCCTTCCAGTGCAACTTCAAACTTTATGTGGGCGTTATTCGTAATTGCCATTCCGGCAATAGTACTTACCATATGCATAGTTGTATATGTACGGAGGAAGCATCTGTAATGGAAAACAAAACGGATAACATGGTAAACGGCACGCAAACAGACGTTACCGACAGCCTATCGACTGAATCGATCGAATCAGCCGATGCGCCTATGCCGGAACGCACGCTTAAGCGTGAAAAGGTTGAGATAAATGAAGATCTGTTTAAAAACTCGACCGTATTATGCGCTGCCGAACCGAAAAAAGAAAAAAAACACAAGCTATCCCCTATTAAAAAAGGAATAATTTCAATCAGCGCTCTTGCCGTCGTCACGGCGGCAGCCGTTGTTACCGCTGTTCTTTTCATTCCGAAAGGCGGCGATACGGACGCTCCCGTTTCATCTGCCGACGATATCGAAATATCGGTAATGTCGGTCGATCAAAAAGATATTGAGCAGGTTAAGGTCAAAAATGCAAAAGACAGCTATACCCTGCTGCCGCAAATTGTAACCGATTCCACAAGCAGCACCGAAAGCACATCGGTAAACTGGCTTGCCAAGGGCTACGAGGATGTTGAACTCAGCACCGCAGCATATATTGTAGATGCTGTCACATCGGTCAAGGCAATTAAAACATTTGAACGAAACGGTGTCACCATAGGATCGAATATTGCAAATGACAGTTCCGAAACCGTATCGTCAGACAGCGGCTCGTCGTCGGACGATCCCTACGGATTCGATAAACCGCACGCGGCGGCTACTGTAACCCTGAAAGGCGGCGGCAGTTACACCGTAACGATCGGCGCCGTATCTCCCGACAAGTCGGGCAGATACGCCGTTATAGACGGCGAGGGTTCTTACGCCTCATACGGCGATAAGATATACCTGATGAACGTATCCGATGTAAACTGCATGGCAAACTCACTCGCTGACTGCGTCAATATGCTCAGTATGCCTGCATTCGTTTCCGAGGGCGATGACGACACCTACTTTGAGGAAGGCGAAATGCTTTACTTCGACGATATGACCATCAGCGGAACGCTTTACAAGGAAAAGATAAAGGTTATTTGTCCGCAAAACGATCTTGCGCTTTTGACATATATGATCGAGGAGCCGTCGGAACGGGCGGCTAATGAGGAGAGTGTCTCCAGCATTCTGGCTCTTGCATCCTCCGGCGTCTACAACAGCGGCGCATATGTTCTGCACGCAAGCAGTGCCGACCGAAAGAAATACGGTATTGACAATCCGTACGTCAGCTATCATATTAAAGCCGGCAACCGTGAAATGACCATGAAGATCGGCAAAAAATGTGACGACGGTAACTATCCGTTTATGATTTCCTATT